>JANQHZ010000437.1 GCA_028282445.1 Candidatus Binatia bacterium
GCACCCGCATCTGGCGCACTTCGCCGCGATCGAGTTCGCCGTTGCCGCGTACGATCACCCGGATCTCTCCGTGCTCGGTGAATTTCACCGCGTTGCCCAGGATGTTCGTGAGCACCTGTCGAATCTTGCCGCCGTCACTGACGATCGATCTAACGGCGGGACTGCAATCGAGCTGCAAGTCGAGGTTCTTTTCTTCGGTCAGCGGCCGGAATCCCTCGACGACCTCGCGGGTGAGCTCGGCAACCGAGATCCCCTCTCGCTGGATTTCCATCTTGCCGGCTTCGACCTTGGCGGAGTCGAGCAGATCGGACAGCAAGACGTGGAGGTGCTGGCCCTGGGCGCGGATTCGGTCGAGCAGCACGCGACGCTCTTCGTCGCCGGGCAATGCCTGCTCGTCCATCAGCATGTCGGTGTAGCCCAGGATGACGTGCACCGGAGTGCGGATCTCGTGGGATAGGTTCGCGAAGAAGTTGCTCTTGTTGCGATAGGCTTCCGCGACCGACCAGCGTCGCTCGAACTCGTGAATCTGCAGGCGTTCGCGCATGCGACTGATGATGACAGCCAGCACGGTGGTGGCGAAGAGCATCAGTATGTTCTCCCAGAACCGCATCGGCACCGGGGCGTCATGAAGGGCGGTCAGGCCGGCGTAGGCAAGGATGGTGAATCCGCATTGCAAGGCCGTCCAATGGGTTTCCCAGGCCAGCAGCAGGGCGGACACCACCATCAGCATCGTCAGTCCAGGGAAGTAGCTGCTGTCGTGCCACCCGGTGATCGGGATCATCGCCAGCATGACGCCGGTTGGTACGGCCAGCACGGCGACTCCGAAGGCGTAGGGATGGCGTCGGCTGACTTCGGTGGTCATCAGCAGCGCCAGGATGGCGAGCGCGACCGCGCCGACGATCCGAGCTCCGAGCGCGATGTGAAATACGTCTGCCGGTCGCGAGAAGTCGACCGGTGCGAAGACGATGAGCAGGGTCGTGCCGAGGGTGGCGGCGTTGCGGACCCAGCGGTGGCATCGCTCGCGGCGTTCCGCGGCATACTCTTCGAGCATGCGTTCCTGATCCTGGGTCGGCAGTCCAACCACCATGCCCTCGTTCCAAGCAAGTGCCAGGCCGACTGGGTATCGACAGGAGTCGCGGGCGGTGGCCGGGCCGCGGGCGACTCGAGTCGCTGTTGGAACGACGAATCGGGCGTCGGGAGCGGAAATCGTCGCGTTCTCTCGCATGGTAGAGCGCATGCCTCCATGCGAAGCAATGTGCTGTCGAGGCGCCTAGCGAGCAGGACTAATCGGACGCTTAGTTTCGGGCCGGACGGTAAACCGGGTGTTCTCATCCAACGGCCGCGATCTCGCCGAGGTGCAGTGTGGTGCCGCTGGGCCCGCTTGCGGCCCGGCGGGTGGAGAGCCCAGGTCCTTGGCCCCGTCTCGGGGCGGCATAGGATGCCTTGATCCGTGGCGCCGCGGCCGGTTTATTCGCGCGCATGATGGAAATCGAGGCCGGGCGAGGATTGATGCGGGGGGAGGCACGCGAGCGAGGCCTCTCTTCGAGCTGGCTGGTGCTCGGCGCGATCGCCGTGGTTGGGGCGGTGCTGGCGGCGGTGGTTCTCTTGCCGACGCCCGAGCAAGGCTCCGAGCGCGCTGCCGAGAAGCCGGCCTCCAAGCCGAAGCAGAAGGTCGTAGCCCAGCCCCTGGCGCCGGGGCAGAAGTCGAAGGCGCATGCGAAGACCGGCGACAAGTCGAAGGGCGGCGCAGAGGCCAAGAAGAACGTTCGTATCCCGCCGAAGCCGCGTGTGTTTCGCTCCGAAGCCGCTGGGCGGGTGGTCGAGGTGGGTGACTACAAGGGGCCACGGGCGGTGGACGTCGCCCCCGACGGTCGGTGGCTGGTGGCCGAGAAGGGAGCGAATCGCATCGTCGTCGACGACGGCAACGGCAACAAGAAGTACCTGTTTGCGACCGCTCCCGACGACGCCGATTTTCTTCCGGGTGGTGGCTACCTGGTGACCAGCTCCAAGGACAGCTCGGTCGTCGAGCTCGACGAGAAGGGAAACACCGTCTGGCGGTACAAGGACCTCAAGCGGCCGATGGATGCCGATCGACTGCCGAACGGCAACGCCTTGATTGCCGACGCCCGGCCGGGGCGCGTGCTGGAGGTCGACCGCGACGGCGATGTCGTGTGGAGCCACCAGGAGGGGTTGCTATTCCCCTGGGACGTCGAGTTGGCCGCCGACGGCAATGTCTGGGTTGCGGATTACAACCGGCATCACGTGCGCTGCATCCAGCGCGACGGGGATACCTGTTGGAAGCTGAATCACATCGGCCATCCTTCTTCTCTGCAATTGCTGGACGGCGATCGCGGGTTCTTGGTCGCTACGCACAAGGCGGGCTCGGTCGTTTGGAGCGAACGCGACCGCATTCGGGCGGCCTGGCGGCTCGGTCCCGATCTCGAGGATTTCGCGATCCTGCCGTCGGGCGATCTCCTCGTCGCCCAGGCGATGCGTGCCGAAGCCGCCGTGTCGGACGTCGAGCGCGATGAGGGGCTGCTCGGACTGGTTAGGGCCCTGGCTGAGCGCGTGCCGGAGGTCGACCAATCGGAGCCTGTCGGGGTGACGGCGTTGGCCGATGTCGATACCAAGGGCAACAATCTGATCGTCGTGCTCTTCGATTCGCTGCGTTACGACCACATGCCCTGGCACGGCTACTGGCGCGATACCGCGCCGAGATTGACCGAGCTTGCGCGCAACGGACTGATTTTCGATCAGTACATCACTCAGGCGCCGTGGACCAAGCCTTCGGTTGCGTCGCTCCTGACCTCGACCTACGCGACGACCCATGGCGCGACCAGCCAGAAGCCGCAGAGCCAGCTGCCGGTTTCGCTGTCGACGATCGCCGAGATCCTTAGTGAGGCCGGGTATTTCACGGCGGCGGTCATGCAGAACCCGCACATGGGCGACCGCAAGTCGAGCAAGGGCTTCGAGCAGGGCTACCAGCATTACGAGTATGTCGGTGGGAAGAAGTTCTCCGCCAAGCAGCCGCAGCTGAATACCACGCGGGCGATCGAAATCCTCGAGCAACGACCCGCGGGACGCCCTTTCTTCCTGACGATGTTCTTCATGAACCCGCACTACCCCTACGAGCCTCATCACGAGGTGTTCGGCGGTAAGGTCGACGGGCCGAGCAACCCCGGTCCCATCAACCACTACGACGCCGAGGTTGCGGAGGCCGACGCCCAGGTCGGCAGATTGCTCGATTTCCTCGAGGCCGAAGGCCTCGCCGACCGAACGATCGTGGTCTTTTCGAGCGACCACGGTGAAGAGTTTGGCGACCACGGCAAGCGCTTTCACGGCGACACGCTTTACGACTGCGTGATCAACGTTCCGCTCGTGATCTCGGGTCTCGACCGGGTGGGGAGGTTTGCCGGCCTGGTGCGGGAGGTCGACTTGATGCCGACGATCTTGGATTACCTCGGTCTCGCCGCCGGCGATGAGCTTCGCACCCAGATGGTGGGAACCTCGGTGCGGCCATTCCTCGAGCCGGGCGTGACCCGGACCGGCTTGATCGCGTACTCGCAATCGCGTTTTCGCGACAACGTCCACCTGGTTTCGGAACGCAGCGAATCGCGCAAAGTGGTCGCCGACTTCAAGGCCGGCAAGGCGATGATCTTCGATCTCGAGAACGATCCGCGCGAGCTTCGCGACCTCGCCACCGAGGAAACCAGTGCCGCCGAGCTGGCGCGATTGGAGCGTTGGGAAACAGGCCTGGATTTGGCGGAGCCCGATGTCGGACCGACCGAGGTCATTCCCGAAGAGGTACTCGAACGACTGCGTGCGGCGGGGTACCTCGGCGACGAGTGATGCGCGAGGACTCCTCGCCTGGTAAATTGGGTAACATGACGGCCGGTAACGAAAGTGGTGGGGCGACGGCGGCCGGCGCGCGTTGGTGCGCGGCCTGGTCGCGCGAGCTGTCCGAACGCCCGCGTGGCACGGCGGTCGATGTCGAGCGGTTTGTTCTGGTCGAGCTGCCGTTGCCGTGGCCGGCCAAAGTCGAAGCGCACCCCTTGCTGCAAGGCCTCGAACCGGTCGCGGGCGCGCGCGTGCAGGCGATCGCCGGTGCGCACGGTTGCGGCTATCGCCATACGGTCATTTCCTACAGCCGGCCGAATGGTCGGTGGTTTTCGTCGTATCAACGTAGCGAGGTGGAGGTGGCGCGTCCGGACTTGGTTACGACGGTCAACCGCACGTTGCGCGGCGAGCTTCCGCAGGATGCACATCCACTCGGAGAGGTCGGCGACCTCTTGCTGTGTACGCACGGAACGCGCGACCGCTGCTGCGCCAAGCTGGGCGGCGGCTTGTATCGCGAGCTCAGGGAAGACCTGCCCGATGCCGTCCGCCTGTGGCGTACCAGTCATACCGGTGGCCACCGCTTCGCGCCGACCGGGATTACCTTTCCCGAAGGCCTGATGTGGGCCGGGCTCGATCGCGAGGTTGCGCTCGGCGTGTTGCTTCGCACACTGCCGGTCGAACGAGCGTCGAGGCACTTGCGGGGTTGCACCGGCGTCGGGGGTGGGATCGAGCAGGCGGCAGATGCCGCAGCGTTTTCCCGGCGAGGCTGGGCGTGGCTGGATGCCGAACGCAAGGTTCGAGTGACCGACGACGACGGTGCGCGGGCTTCGGTCGAGATCGAGTATCGAATCGAGGATTCTGTCGCCACGATGACGGCTGCGGTGGACCGCGGGCGCACCTTGCCGGTGCCGCCCTGCGGCGAGTCGATCGACGCGGCGGCCAAGCACACCACCGAGCTGATCGTCAGTGAGTTGAGCTGAGCCGGGTGGTGCGGTGAAGGTCGTCCAGCTCGACGAGCTTTCTCCGGAGGGCGTTTCGCACGACCCATCGATCCTCAAGCGCGTGCTCGTACGCGGCGGCGAGGTGCCGCACCTTGCGCAGCTTGCCCGGGCGACCTTCGCACCAGGTCAGGTGGCCGGCGCGCATCTCCACGCCGACATGTGCGAAATCTTCCTCTGCGAAAGCGGCGTTGGGCGGCTGACAATCGCCGGTCGGGAGATCGATCTCGTCGCCGGTACTTGTGTGCGAGTCGATCCCGAGGAAGTTCACGAGCTCGCGAATACGGGCGATCGCGCCTTGGTCGTCACCGTGATCGGGGTCGTGGTATAGGCCGGCGAATGCGCCGTCGAACGCCGAGCCGGAACGAAAACGGCCCGATGACGCTCTTGGCGCCATCGGGCCGATCTTTTTGCGGCGGCATCTTGGCCGCGCGCATCCCGACTTAGATCGGGAATCGTTTACTTCCGGTTGCTAAATGCATCCGGTAGGAGAGCGCCTGCCGCGGTCGTAGCCAGCAACAGGCGCTGAAACTGCTCCGGTGGGGTATCCATGACGGACTCCTGTGGTTCGGCGACAGGAAGGATTTGTCGCTGCTCTCTGATCAGAAGTCTGGCTCCGTGTGAGTGCGGTGTCAAGATATTTTTTTCGCAGATTTTTTTCGCGGAGTTCTCCGCGCGGGTTTTCGGCGTGCTTCGGTTTGACGACGATTCGGCACTTCCACTACGGAGGACGTCGAGGAGGACACGCCGTGAGTGAAGCGCAGCGAATCTACTCGTGTGACGACCACCTGGACATGAACGCGGTACCGCCGACTCTGTGGGTGGATCGCGTCGAGGACAAGCTGCGCGATGCGGTTCCACACGTCGTGCGCCACGGCGAGCTCGATCTTTGGATGACAGGCGACCGGATCACCGGCATCAGCGGTCGCTACGAAGAAATCGACACCGCTCTCGATCGCGAGGGCATGGGGGACGACCCGTTTCGGCCGAGCGATCCGGTGCGCAGGATGCAGGATATGGAGCGGGACGGTATCTGGGCCTCGATGGTGTACGGCCCGACCGCGCTGTTCTCCCACGGAATCGAGGACCCGCAAGTCGCCAAGGTGGCGGCGCGCGCGTGGAACGATTGGGCCGGTGAAGTGTTCAACGCCTACATGCCGGACCGCCTCAACGCCTTTCCGGAGCTTCCGATGACGACGCCGCAAGACGCCGTCGCCGAGCTGGAGTATGTCGCCGCTCTGGGGCATCGCGGCGCTTGCATCAACGGCTTCGAGGCAGACATCCGTGATCGCGAATGGGACCGTTTGTGGGCTGCAGCTGCCGAAACCGGCCTGCCCCTGAGCTTTCACATCGGAGGAGGAACCAAGCTGAATCCTCGTTTGCGCGATTGGCAGATCGCCGGCTTCGCGGCGGTAGCGCCGATGCAGATGGATGAGATCCTCGCGACGATGGTTTTTGGCGGGGCGCTCGAACGGCACCCGAATTTGCGCATCGTGCTGGCGGAAAGCGGGATCGGGTGGCTGCCGTACTTCGTGGCCCGGATGGATGCGACCTTCGAGAAGCACTGCACCCCGCATCCCGAGCGCAATATTCGCACCAAACCGAGCGAGCTGTTCCGCCGTCAGGTGTTCGCGACCTTCGAAGAAGAGCCGTTCGGGCCCGAGCTGATTCCGCTGCTCGGTCCGGATAACTTCATGTGGGCTTGCGATTATCCGCATCCGGACAGTACATGGCCCCATTCGAGGAAGGCGATCGAGCACGCCCTCGGCAAGTTGGGAGAAGAATCGGTGCGAAAGGTTACCGCGGACAATTGTCGCGTGCTATACGACCTTCCCTGAGTAAAGGTTCCACTGCCGGCGTGCTTTGCGCGCGGGCCGCGAGGTCGAGGAGACGAATGATGACGAGGATTGCTGGAGAGTTCCCTGGCGTGCGGCTGGGTATGGCAACGGTCGCGATCGTGCTGTGTGCGATGCGCGCCGGTGCCGGCATCGACGATACCGCCACTCCGACGGCCACGGCGACAGCGACGAGTACCGCGACCGCTACCTCGACGCCTACCAGTACAGCGACGTCGACCGCTACCAACACCGCCACGGCGACCGCGACGGCCACGGACACAGCAACCGCCTCGCCCAGCGCCACGGCAACGGCAACCGATACGGTGGCAGCGACCGCGACGGCCACTGCGACCGAAGAAGCGACCGCGACGCCGACGTCGACGCCATCGGGCACGTCGACTTTCACTCCGACGTACACGCCGACCGAGACCGCGACCTATACCCCGACGTCGACGCCGTCGGGTACGTCGACTTTCACCCCGACGTACACGCCGACCGAGACGGCGACCTTTACCCCGACCTCGACGCCGGAGGACACACCGACCAGCACGCCGACAGCGACCGACACCGCCGTTGCCACGGCCACCGCGACGGCGACGGCCACCGCGACCGAGGCGCCGTGTACGGGGCTCGATGTCGATGAAAACGGAATCGTGCAGGCGAGCACCGATGGGGTCTATGTGTTCCGGCGGATGTTGGGGCTGGCGACGATCGTCCCGACTTCGTTCCGGATGCTCGATCCGACCATTCTCGACGACGCCTCGATCAGCGCCAACGTCGATGCGTTCGGGCAAGCGCTCGATGTCGACGGCAACGGCCAGGCGGTGGCTTCGACCGACGGTGTGTATATCTTCCGCGATCTGCTCAGTCTTCAACTGATCGTGCCGCAGTCGTTCCGCGTGCTCGATCCCGGCATTCCGGACGACGCGACGATTGCGGCCAACATAGCAGTGCTCTGCGCGGGTGGGTCGTAGCGGCGAGGATTGCCGCGGCAGG
>JANQHZ010000441.1 GCA_028282445.1 Candidatus Binatia bacterium
TTGGCGGCAGCCGAAGATCGATCGCCGTCGAGAGGCAAAGCCCGTGCCGCTATCCACGTCCCTGTGCATGGTCTCGAACCGCTTCCGTTTCATCTACGTGCTGATTCCGAAGAACGCCAGCAGTACCTTGCGTGCCGAGCTGCGGCGCGACCTCTACGAATGCGAGGAGTTGCGCTACTCACAGGTCGACTCGGCGCGGCGGCAAGCGTACTTTGCGTTTACCTTCCTGAGGCCCCCGGTGACGCGACTCCTGTCCGCCTACCAAGAGATCTCGATGCGCTTCGAATCCTCACCGTCGTCCGAGCCGCGGCGCCGATTCTTCACGATGGACGAAGGCCCGGCGCGGTTTCTTGCTTTTCTCGATGCCGCCGAGGAGAAGCTCTGGGACGATCACATCCGCCTGCAGGAGGATTTCGTTCGCGGGGCGTCGATCGACTACTTTGGCACTCTGGAGCGGTTTCAGTTCGACCTGGCCAAGATTTTCGCTCGGCTGGGGATCGAGGCTTGTCCGACGCTGCCCATGCGGCGCTCGCGGGCGTCGCGAGCGCAGCGATACCGCTACGCGAAGTTTCTGATCGACGAGTCCGAGCTCGATGCGTCCACGCTGGCCAGAATCCACCGTTTGCTTGCCAGCGATTTGCGATTCTACGCCGAGCGGATTGCTCACCCCTGACTCGAACGAAGGCGCGCGATGGGAAAGAAGGTCGATCCGAATAAGCCGTACGATGACGGACCGTTCCTGCGCTACTATCGAGCGGTCAACGAGTCGTGGCCGGAAGCTCTCGTCTACCACCTGGGGGGGCGGGGGTTCTGCGCCGAGCTCACCAGCGTGGCGCGGGCGATGGCGTACGCATGGCATCACGGGTTGCAGCTGGTGCTGGACTCGAGTGAGTTTGCGTATCGCTACGACCGCGGCTGGGACGATTACTTCGTGCCGTTTTGCAAGGACGTATCCGAGGTCCCGCCGGACCGTGTGCGCGAGCACTTCGACTTTCACCGCAACCGCAAGCACTTTTCAGGGCTTCGGGCGTTCAACCCGAAGGAGTTCCGCTTTGGCGCGCATCGCTTCGATGAGCTGCAGGGTCGCCTCGCGCACTTTACCAGGCTGATCTTTTGCATCGGGGACGAGGCCGAGCGCGAAGTCGATGCGTTGCGCAGTGATCTGGGCTTGCGGAGGGACTACGTGGCGCTCCATATCCGGCGCGGAGACAAGGTCGGCGACGAGGACATCTTCTACCCGGTCGAGCGCTACTTCGAGGGCTTGCGTGGCATCGGCGGTTTGCGGAAGAGACCCGTCTTCGTGCTCAGCGATGACTACGAGGCGGTCGTCGAGGTGAGCGAGTTTCTCGAGAAGCACGGTCGTCCGAACCCGGTACGTACACTCTGTCGCCGAGAGCACCGCGGATTCAGCGTCAAGAAGCTTCAGGCCGGCGAGGGCTTTGCGGGAGACCGAGCCGGCATCGAGTCTGAGGCCGCATTTCGTCGCTACGCCTGGGACGAGAGCGTCCGGCTGATTGCCGAAATCTCAATCGCCGCCGACGCCTCTCACTTCGTTACGACTGCGCAGTCCAACGTAGGATTGACGATCTGGTACCTGCATCGAGACCATGAGCGATGTGCGCGGATTGGGTGAAGCCGATTGTGTCCCCGCCCGGGTTGCGCCACGCGGATTCCAGTCCCGGTGAAGTGTACGTGTCTCTCACCAGCATCTTCGCAAACCAGCGAAGGGTTGCATGTGTTCTACGGAGCCTGGTCGAGCAAACGCGCCCACCGGATCGAATCTTCCTGCATCTCTCGGAGGAGCCCTACCTCAAGGACGCCGGTTTTCCGGGTCGCAACCTCACCGAGGACGAGCTGGTATCGACGCTCGACCGATACCGCGATCGGGTCGAGGTGCGTTGGGTACCGAACCGCGGCCCCTATCGGAAGCTGCTGCCGCTCCTCGCCGAATTGTACGGCCGGGAGGAGCACTTCGCCGTGCTCACGGTCGACGACGATACCGAGTATCACCCGGGGGTGGTCGAGGCCCTGCTCGGAGACGGCGCACCCGTGCGATGCCTGCGCGGGTTCGCTATCGCGGCCGAATGCCCGGGCGATCTAGGGCGTTGGGGGTATTTCCGCCGCCGCCGCATCAGCCAAGGGACCGCCTTGATGAGCTTTTCCACCGGCGTCGGTGGGGTGCTGTACCGACGCGAGGCGTTCGAGGCGGTGAAGGACATCTTGCTCGACGAGTCGATCTACCTCGACTGTTGCCCGACCAACGACGACATCTGGTTCAACTTCCTGCGCATCGCCAACGGGGTGCCGATGACCGTCGTCGATGCGCCGTACGTAACGCTGGACCGGACCAACCGGGAAACCTCGTTGTGGAAGAACTTCAACGGAGCCGGGAACAACCAACAGATTCGCTCCACCGCCAAGCGCCTGGTGGAGATGGGTCTGCTCCGAAGCGATGCGTCGCGCTTGCGCGCGGGCGGCTCGACTGACTAACCGACCCGGCGTGCCCGCGTTGGAGCGACCTGCGAATGCGGCTCCATCGCACCCACACTGTTTGCGTAGAGCTCGTCGGTTGCCTCGAGTTGCTGCGCCAAAGAGAAACGCCGGCGCACGGTGGTGCGGGCATTGTCGGTGAGACGCGCGCGCAGAGTCGCGTCCTCGAGTACGGTCACCTGGGCGTCCGCCAGGGCGTCTACATCGGGTCCGTGGATTCGGCCGTGGTAGTCGATCGGTACGAGTAGGCCGTTTTCTCGGGTGACGACGATTTCGCGGAGGCTGTCGAGATCGGACGCGATGACGCAGGTGCCGGATGCCATCGCCTCGAGGGCGACGTACGGACAGGCCTCGAAGAGAGAAGGCATGACCACGCAATCGGCGGCATGGTAGTAGAGGGGAATGTCCGTCCAGGCGACCTGCCCCTCGAAAGACAGGTGGTCGTCGTACCCGCCTTCGGCGATGACCTGCTGGTATACCGGCTTCATCATGTGCGAAGCGACGTGGTCCCCGACGATTGCCCAACGCGTGTTGGGAGCGCTCTTGCGTACTGCGAAGGTCGAGCGGAGGAGGAAGTCCAGGCCCTTCTGTGGCGCCAGCCGTCCGACGAAGAGAATCAGTTTTTCGTCGTCGGGCGCCAATCGCTTGCGTAGCTCGGAAACCGCGGCGGCGGCCGGACGCGTGAAGCGTTCGAGGTCGACTCCGTTCGGAATGACCGCAATTTCCTCCGGGGCGCTGTGGCCGTGCCGGCCGATCAGCGACTTCATCGATTGGCTGACCGTGGCGACCGTGCCACGGGTGCGGCAGAGCTCCTGTTCCAGTGCGACCTGTCCGCGGTGCACCGGTAGGCGTCCGGGAAGCCCGACCTGCGCGCGCTGGATCTCGGCGAGAGTGTGCACCGTCGTCAGATGAGGTCGGTCGCTTCGCTCGGCCAGCTCTTGCCCGATGCGGGCGGCAAGCCAGTCGTGGGTATGGATGAGGTCGACCGGGCGACGATCCAGCTCCGCGCCGATGGCTTCGACGTAGGCGTCGGCGAGGGCCAGTTTCTCTTCGAACCAGTCGTCGATTCCGCTCGGCATCGCGACCGGGCGGACTTCCCGTCGCCCACCTCCGCAGCTCACGACGCGTGGCTCCTCAACACTCAAAGGGGCCAGCGTGATCTCGTGCCCGCTCGAGATCAGGTGCGCGTTGACCTGCTCGACGTGGACCGACACGCCGGTCGTCGAAAAGGCAGGAGCGATGGAAAGGACGTGCATGCGGGGCGGAGTATGCAGAAGCCGAGCCCTGTGGACAAGGAATCGACGTGTCGGCTCCTGGGAGCGCCCCGCTCAGCCGCTATTTGCCCCGTCGCCGGATTTTCGGTGTCGTCCATGTGGCGCGCTGCGAAGCGTTTGAGCTTTCGTCGAGCTCGGAACCGACGAGCTCCCATGCGTTGGGATAGTTCCCGTATCCGAGGCCGGGTTTGGTGTAGTCCTGCCCGTGCAGCTCGACGCGGTGTTCGTTCAGGTCCCGAGACCTTAGCGTCGGTCGGAAGTAGTGCGCGAACTCGGATACCGCGGACGGGCTCTTCAGCATGAAGCGGCACCGCGATAGCAGCAGGGCGTCGATCAACACTTCCTTGCCCTGCTCGGAAGGGGATCGCCGTTGCAGCCACATTGGATTGCGCGCATCCGTGGACCGAAGGCAGTCTCGGGAGATGATGCGATCGCCGAAGCGTGCTTGCAGAATGTCGATGTATTGCTGTTGATCGGTCGCTACGAAAACGCAATCGAATTGCTCGCGCAGCTTAGCATCGATCTCGCGTTGGAAGCGTGCGAGCGGTACCGGTGGTGCGTACCTCATGTCGGTGCCGCGGATATGAGCGCCGAGTACCGATTTTCCGTGCATCTGCCCCGCGACGAAGCGCTCTACCTCGGCCAGGATCGGGTCCTTGATGCGGATGTACTCGGCGACGTAGCGGTGCCCTTTTCGCCGCATTGCCGCATACCATTCGTCGGGAGCTTCGGGC
>JANQHZ010000477.1 GCA_028282445.1 Candidatus Binatia bacterium
AACCGCGATGATCTTCGTATTCTTCGCGTTGGGAATGCAGCCGATCGAGAACAGCTTGGTCGCGCATGTGACACCCGCGCGTTGGCGCTCGACCGCCTACGGAGTGAAGTTCGTACTGACCTTCGGCGTCGGCTCGCTGGCGGTCTGGTTGGTCGAATGGGCCGAAGCGCAACACGACCTCTCCTTCGCCGTACTCTGCATGGCTGGAGTGGTAACCCTGCTACTCGCCGCGATCGGCGTTTTCCTGGCAATGAGCTCCGGCAGCGCCTTTCGCAATCGAGATGTGGAAACTCCTCCGATCGCCGCCGGCGCAACCTGATATGTCGGCACACCGCATCAGCTTCGTACGCCACGGAGAAACCGCCGGTCAGTCGAGTATTCGCTACCACGGGATCAACGACGTACCGCTGAACGAGACCGGCGCTGAACAAATGCTGCGCGCAGCCAGGGCTTTGTCGCATCTTCGCTTCGACCGCGTATTTTCGAGCGGTCTCGCGCGCACCCGTGCTGCCGCCGAAATCATCGCGCAGAGCGTCGAGGTAGAGCCCCTTGCTGAGCTCAACGAAATCAACTTCGGACGCTGGGAAGGTCTCACCAAGGAAGAAATAGCTGCGCTCGACCCCGAGCTCTACGACGAGTGGCGGGCGCGACCCGATCGTTTCGCGTTCCCCGAAGGGGACGACCGCATCGGATTCGATCGGAGAATCGCCGACGGCCTCTCACGAGTGCTCGAGGCGGAACCGCCAGGAGAGTGGCTCATGGTACTGCACCGCGGCGTCATCGCCGCAGCGCTCGATCACCTGCTCGGCGCGCGGACCGCGGCGTCGCTCGATATCGCGCTGGGGTCGCTTCATATCGTTTCACGCAACGGCGACGGCTGGGTGCCCGAGAAGCTCGACGTCCTGCCCTGAGAAGGCGACGGGGCTGCGGACGCTTGCGCCGCCCCCGGGCGATCGGTACGCAGGACCGATGAGGGAGGTTCGAAGATGATTCGTAAACTCGCAGGCACCACTCTAACCGCAACCGTATTGTTGCTCTTCCTCGGCGCCGCGTCGTACGCGGGCGGGGACTGGAACGACAGCGCCATCGAATGGCGCGGCTACGAGCAGGGCCTCGCTGAGGCTAAGAAGTCCGGCAAAGCCATTTGCCTGATCTTCTACACCGATTGGTGCCCGCACTGTACGCGCTATAGTGGGGTGTTCCACGACGCCAACGTAATCGAGAAGTCGAAGAGCTTCGTGATGGTCCGCCTCAACAAGGACCAGAACAAAGAGCTGAGCGGCAAGTACGCCCCCGACGGCGAGTACATTCCGCGCACGTTTTTCTTGTCGTCGCAGGGATCGATGCTCGACAACGTCAAGGCCCCTCGCGACAAGTACCGTTATTTCTACAACCCGCAGGGCCCCCAAGAGCTGCTCGCGGCGATGGATGTCGCCCTCAAGACCAAGTAGCCGACGTCGGGAAACACGCTCCTGATGCGCCGACCCAACCAGCAGTCCGCGACGGCGCACCTCGTACACGCCTTCGACTCTCCGGCGCGGCTGGCTGACGAGGGCCCGCGCACCTTGGTGCGCGGAAAGGGGGCGTTCGTCTGGGACTCCGAGGGGCGAAAGTATCTCGACGGATTGTCGTCCCTCTGGAACGTTTCGATCGGTCACGGAAGACCGGAGGTCGCGCGCGCGGTAGCGGCACAGATCCGACGGCTGAGCTACGCACCGACTCTGCTGGGCTTCTCCTCGGAGCCGGCGCAAGAGTTGGCGGCCAGGATCGCGCGCTGGACACCTCGCGGACTCGACCACATCCTATTTACCTCAGGCGGGTCCGAGTCGAACGAAAGCGTCATTCGCCTATCGCGTCTGTACTGGAAACTGCGCGGCTACAAGCGCAAGACCCGCTTCATCGCCTTGACCGGCGCGTATCACGGATCGACCACCGGCGCCGCAACCCTGACCGGGCTCGACAAGTTCCATCGCCACTTCGGCCCCCTGATGCCTGGGGTCGAGCGAATCGCGCGGCCACACTGCTACCGCTGCGAGCTCGGCTTGAGCCTCCCCTCCTGCAAGCTCGCCTGCGCCGACGAGCTGGAGCGAAAAATCGACCAGGTGGGCGCCGATCGTATCGCGGCGGTCGTCGTCGAGCCTGTCCAAGGAGTCGGCGGCGTAAT
>JANQHZ010000509.1 GCA_028282445.1 Candidatus Binatia bacterium
CTCGGCCGCCGGCCGTGGCCGACGACGCGGAAGTGCAAATCCGCGACGCGTTGCGCCGCTCCGGGGGCAACGTCGCCGCCGCGGCGCGCCTGCTCGGAATCGGCCGAAACGCGTTGCGCTACAGAATGCGCCGCTATCGCATCGACCGACCCGACATCGCCGATGCGGAGACACCTGCAGACCATGCTGCGCCGACCGACCCGATCGACACGCCCCCTGCGGCGCAACCGCCGCCCCCGAGCGCAACTGCCCCAGCCGCTCCGAGTTGGGAGGAAAAGACCGTCGCGATCCTCGCGGTCGAGATGGTCGTCGCCCGCGCACCGCAAGACGGGTCACGCATCGATCCGTGGACAATCATCCGACGCTGGCAGCAACGCGTCTCGGATCACATCCGCGGCTTCGGCGGCAACATTCTCCATTCCTCGCCGTCGCGCCTCACCGCCGTCTTCGGTGTGCCGCGGGCCTTGGAGCAATCGCCGCAACGCGCCGTCCAAGCCGCCCGAGCCATCTTGCGGCTCGCAAGCGAGTCGCGGGAGCAGGGCCGACCCACCCCACAGATTCGAATCGCCGCGCACCTTGCTCCGGTTCAGTTCGACAGCAATGCCGTCGACCTCGCGTCCGGACTGCTGCCGATCGACGACGCCATCGCGCTCCCCGAACGCCTGCTGGGACATGCCGACGAGAGCGAGATCTTGGTATCGTCCCAAGTCGCTCGACGGGTGCGCGAATCCTGCGAGATCGAAGAACGCGCCATCGCTCTCGGCGCCGAGCAAACGCATACGCAGATCGGAGTCGTGCGCGGATCTCGGCGATCGAATCGACCGCCGGCGCTACACGAAGTCGAAGCGCCGCTGGTCGGACGCGAACGCGAGTTGGCATTCCTGGTCGATTCCTTCGAGCGGGCGAGCGAGTCAAACGGCCAGGTTACCTTCGTCGCCGGCGACGCCGGTATCGGCAAGTCCCGCCTCGTGCAGGAGTTTCGCCGCTCGGTCGCCGACAAGGATCACCTGTGGATCGAGGGCCGCTGCGCCTCCTACGGCAGCAATACGGCATTCCTCCCGATCGTCGATGGGTCGCGGCGATACTTCGCCATCGACGATCGCGACGACGAGACCAGCGCCGGTGAGAAGATCGAGGCGAAGATCGCGCAACTCGGCTCCGATCTCTCCTGGACGACACCATTCCTGCGCGGCCTCCTGTCGATGCGGGCGGACGACGAAACACTGGCGGAGCTCGACTCCGCAAGGCGGCGCAGCGAAACCTTCCGCGCCATCAAAGCGATTCTCGTCCGCGAGGCCGAGCTTCAACCGGTCGTGCTGGTCATCGAAGACCTGCACTGGATCGACGAAGCCTCCGAGGAGCTGCTGAGCTTCATCGCCGAATCGGTCCCGACGATGAGGATGATGCTGGTCTGCACCTACCGGCCCGGTTACGAGCACCGCTTCGGCGACCGCAGCTATCACCAGCGTCTGACGCTATCCGCTCTCTCCGACCGCGATACGGCCGCCATGGCCGGTGCCACGCTCGGCGTGGAGGCGCTTCCCGACGAAATCCGCGAGTTGATCGCGCGCAAAGCCGAGGGCAATCCCTTTTTCGTCGAAGAGATTACGGCATCGTTGCTCGAGGACGGATCTCTCAGGCGACAGGGCCATTCGGTCGAGCTGACCCGAGGAGTCGACGAGTTGGTCATCCCGGACACGATCCAGGATGTTCTTATCGCCCGCATCGATCGGCTAGCGGACGAGTCGCGACTCGCCATTCAGATGGCATCGGTCATCGGGCGTGAGTTCGCGCTGCGGCTGCTCGAAAGGATTACCGAGGGCGGTAGCCGGGTCCGCAGTCAGGTCGACGAGCTGCGCACGCTCGAGTTGATCTACGAGAAGGCCATGCACCCGGAGCTGGCGTACATGTTCAAGCACGCCCTCACTCACGACGTCGCCTACCAGAGCGTCCATCAAGAGCGTCGAGGGCACCTGCATCGCCTGATCGGACTCGCCATCGAGGAGCTGTACTCCGACCGCCTCGCCGAGCACTACGAGACTCTCGCGCACCACTTTGACGAAGGCAACGACTGGAATCGCGCCCTTCTCTACCACCATCGCGCCGCGGAGAAGGCCGCCGATCGGCACGCCAACCAATCGGTCGTATACCACTGTCGCAAGGCCCTCGAGATCGCCATTGCGATGGGCGAAGCAATCGACGACCCCACGATCAGCGCGATCGAGGAACGACTCGGTCTCGCCTTGTTCTACCTGAGCGACTACTCGGAATCCGGCAAAGCCTACGAGCGCGCAGCCGCACGCGCGGCGGCGGCCGACCGCCGCGCAATGCTGCTCGCTTCCGGGGGCCTGAGCTACTTCTGGGCGCACGACTATGCGAACGCCGGACGCCTGCTTGCAGCGACTCGCGAATTGGCCGAAGCGGAAAAGGACGAGGCGGGGTTGGCCGTCTTCCACTATCTGCAGAGCACCTACGAGGGCATCATCGAGAACGACATGGAGTCCTACGAACGGCACTGTGGGATCGCCCTCGAGCTGGAGGAGAGGAGCGGCTCCGAAGTCGCCGCCGCGCTCGGTTGCTTCGCGCGGGCCGAGTTCTACGAATGGACCGGGCAGTACGAGAAAGCAGTCGAGGTCGCCGAACGCGGCATCGCGCTCGGCAAGCAGTTGCGCCTCTCCCACTTCATCATCTGGCCGATGTGGTTCGGCGCCAAGGCGTTGTGCTGTCTGGGCAACTTCGGCGCGGCGATCGCGCGCTTGCACGAGGCCGCCGATATCTGCAGCCGTATCGGCGACCGCGCCTGGAGCAGTCGCATGTTGAACACTCTGGGTTGGTGCTACGCGGAGATGGGCGCCCACCGCGTCGCGGCGCCGCACAACGAGCGAGCAGCTGCGATCGCTCGCGATTTCGGGGATCCGGAGATCATCGCCAACTCCGAGATCAACATCGCACTCGGCGGACTCGCGCACGGCGACGTCGACGGCGCCGAGGCTCTCGTGGTGCCGATCGCCGAAGATCTGGAGCGCTCGACCGATCCGTGGATGCGCTGGCGTTTCTCGTTGCACGTGATCAACGCGCAGGCCCGCATCGCGATCGCCAAGAACGACCTCGACCGCGCCCTGCAGCTGGCCCATTCCCAGATCGAAGCCGCCCACCGGCGGCGCGCACCGAAGATCGCAGTGCGGGCAACGACACTGCGCGGCGAGGTCCTGCTGACGATGGACCGCAGACAGGAAGCCCGTGAAACGATCGAGGAGTCGGTGAAGCTGAGTGAGAGTATCCTCTACCGTCGCGGTGAGATCGACGCGCTGCTGCTGGCGAGCGAAACCGGCCGGCGCGACGGCGACGACAACTACGCACGGAACAACGCGGAACGCGCGCAAACCGTCGTGCGGGAGTCCGCCGCCTCGCTCGACGACCAAGACCTGCGCCGCCACCTGCTCGCGCTACTCGACTGACCGTACCCGCGCCGCTGCGAGCTAACGGCCGTCACCCGCGTCCCTGGCGAGAATTCGTTCGTACCCGAGCAGCGCCGAGATCGCGTGTTGCACATAGTCGATGCGGACCTCGTAGCTCACGAAGTCGCTGCGAAATCCGCCCAAAGTGCGGGCCGGATTGGGAAGGTAGATCGCCATCTCCGGCCGGAACTGATGTCGTAGAACGAAGCGGAGAGCGAGATCGATGGCGCTTCGAAATGCGGCTGCGTCCTCCGCCCGTCCGAAGTCGCGCGCGAGCAGATAGGCGGCGTTCAGGCCCTCGACGCGTGTCGAGTTCGGGGTCGAGCCAACGAAGGGAGTGAAGCTACCGAGAACCTCGGGCTTGGTCGGATCAGTAGCCTGCGTGGCCAACGCATTGCGACTCATCGCCATCGCATAGTCGAGGAACACCGCCCGCGGTCGAGCCCTGTGCACCTCGTTGAGGGCGTAGAGGAGCCAGTGATCCTGGCCGATCTCGTTCGACGATAACCCGCCATCGCGTACCTCGACCAGCCAGCGCGCACCGCGCTCGGCTGCATCGAGCCAGGGCCCGGTCGGATCCAGTCGGTGCAAACGCATCAACGCGAGCAGGGCTTCGCCCGGGTAGTAGGGTGAAACGTGGGGATGCACCGCTCCGTCCGAAGCGCGCATGAGATGCGGGTGGAACTCGCCGTTCGGCTGCTGCAGCGCAATCACGAAGCCGGCCAGCTCCTTCATCAACGGCAGGTCCTCGAGATCGTTCAAGACCTCAGCCCTCATCGCCAGTGCGAGAATCGCCAACGCATTGCCACCGAGCTTGATGATATTGTCCTCGACGATGCAGCGGCATTCCGGTGCCGGCGCGCAGCAAGGGCCGACAAAGGAAAGCAGTCCTCGGCGCGCATTCTCCGCCGCAGCGGCGAGGTCGGGATCCGGCGCGTGCGCCAACAGCTCGTACATCGAGTACACGGTCCCAGCATGTCGCAGCACATTGTACGCACCGGGATCCTCGTCACTCTTGGGCCAGTAGCGATAGACGAAGCGGCCGTCGCGCCTCACGGCGCCGGTCAAATACCGACCTGCCGCCTCCGCCGCATCGTCGAGGCCTCGCCGCGTCAGCTCGCCGAAGCGACGACTCCCGCGGTCGAGCGCAACCGTCTGTCCGTCCACGACACTTGCGCCCACGGTGGTAAAGCGCGCCGCCACCGTCGGCGTCGCCGCTCCGGTGCGACCGCGCCACGCCAAGAGATCTGCATAACGACCGAGCTGCAACTGCCCCCGTTCGTCCACGAGTCTGGCGGCAACGACCTCTTGCGCGAGCACGGCGAAGTCTTCCGGCGCGAGGATCAAACCGTAGCTTGAATCTGCGTCGCTCGCGCCCGTCGGCGCCTCCGCTGCCGACACGATCTCGTCGACCACGTCGATGACGAGCCAATCGGCCGGGGCCCCTGCTGTGGCGGCACGTTCCAGCGCTCGGTCGGTCGCGGCGACGATCCCGCGTCCGTACCCCTCAAAGACCCGCCCTCGCCGTCGGCCGTCGCCCAGTGTCACGAAGACGAGCCTTGGCTCACGATCCGATCGCAGGCGCGCCGGCAGCGCAGGCGCCATGCCGCCCGAGCGACCGGCGCGCGCGACCGCATACTTGGCCAACGCGACGCTCTCCGACGGAGCGAGCCGAAGCGGATCCGCCTCTCCGACCTCGGACCTCCCGGGGGGCAAGTCG
>JANQHZ010000531.1 GCA_028282445.1 Candidatus Binatia bacterium
TCGAGCGGCATGTCGCCGATCTCGTCGAGCAGCAGCGTCCCCTCGGCGGCTTGTTCGAATTTCCCTGGACGCTGTTCGAGTGCGCCGGTAAAGGCGCCCTGCTCATATCCGAAGAGCTCACTTTCCAGCAGCTCGCGCGGGATCGCGGAGCAGTTCAAGGCGACGAACGGGTTCGACCAGCGCGACGAGTGGTAGTGCAGTACTTTGGCGATCAGGTCCTTGCCGGTTCCGCTCTCGCCCTGGATCAGCACTGTCGCATCGCTGTTGGCGACGCGCCCGATCGTCTTGTAGATCTCCTGCATCCCCGGGCTGCTTCCGACCAGGGCGACGCCGGGCTCGTACTGCTTACGCGCTTCGCTCTCCAGCCGGCTGAGGTCGGAGGACATGCGCGCCATCTCGAGGGCACGGGTGGCGAGGGCGCGGACCTCGTCGATATTGAACGGCTTGGTGACGTAGTCGAACGCGCCCTCCTTCATCGCGGCGATGGCGTTGTCCATCGTGTTCTGCGCGGTCACGATGATGATCGGCAGGTCGATCGACGCTGCGCGAGCTTCGACGAGAACCTCGAGCCCGGTCATTCCAGGCATCTTCAGGTCGAGGAAGGCGACGTCGATGCGTTGCGTTTGCAGGCAGCGCAGCGCCTCGCTGCCCGACTCGGCCTGGACGATATTGTATCCGTCCGCTTCGAGCGCCTTGGCCAGAACCCAGCGGATCGAGCTCTCGTCGTCAGCGACGAGGACCGTGATTTTATCGGAGCCCATTACTGTGTCGTCTCTTGAGGTTCCCGGTAGATGGGAAGGCTTACCCACATTTTGGTGCCGTGGGGCTTTGCGCGAAAGGCACGAAGGGCGCCTCCGTGGTCCGATACGATTCGCTGGGCAATCGCCAGTCCGAGACCGGTGCCGTTGCTCTTGGTAGTGTAGAACGGCTCGAAGACGTGGTCGAGGATGTCGGGGTCGATTCCCGGGCCGGTGTCGTTGATCTCGACCCGCAAGTAGTTTTGCGCTCCCTCGGTGGCGCGCAGGATGTGGTAGTCCGTTTCCATCTTGGTGAAAATTTTCAGGATGATCGGCGGCGTGCAATTCTCGCGCATGGCGTCAATGGCGTTCTTGGCGAGGTTCAAGAAGACCTGCTCGAGCTGTCCCGAATCGGCGAGTATATCGGGGAGGCTCGGGTCGAAGTGACACTGGATGTCGAGTCGGTCTGGGTCGTTCTCGGCGCGGAGCACGTCCAGGACGTGTTGCAGAACTTTGTGTACGTTGATCGGCTCCAGGGTGGGTTTGGCGGGCGCTCCGAGCTGTAGAAGGTCCTCGACCAAAGCACTGAGGCGGTCGGTCTCGTGCGAGATTACGTCAGTGTACTCTCGCAGAGATTCATCGTCGGGCAAGCGGTGGGCGAGCAATTGCGCGGCGCCCTTGATCCCGGCCAGCGGGTTTCTCACCTCGTGGGCCAACCCGGCGACGAGGGTTCCGAGTCTGGCCAGGGTCTGGTTGCGATTGGCGCGTTCCTCGAGCGCCTGCTGGTAGCTGAGATCCTGGACGACGATCAGCGCCCCGTCGATCTCGCCTTCGTGGTCGAAGAGCGGCACGCACGTCGTGCGGACGGTCACCTCTCGGTCCCCGATGCGAAGCTTCTGTTCGCCGCGCGTTTCGCTTTGGCGTAAGTCGCGCGCTCGTCTGAACATCTCGACGAGGTAAGGGGACTCTGGGAATACCTCTTCGCAGAGGCGTCCGAGGACCTTTGCGCGCGGCGTTCTGGTCAACTCCTCCGATGCCTGATTGAAGAAGACCACGCTCGAATCGGCGCCGAGCACGATGACGGCGTCCATAAAATGGCGCAGGACGTGTTCCCACAGAGACACGGGCTGGCGACTTCCTGGGGTGTGGGGTGTGAGGGGTTCCGCCATCGGTGCCCCCGAGAATTATCACAGGTCCGCAGGTCGCGGAACGAGGGGCGGGCTCGACCTGCGCGAGCGACCTGCGTTGACAGGCCGGCGCTATTCGCCCCAGATTGATCGCAATGATCGAGGTGAGAGAGGCGCTAGGACTCGTGCTGGAGGGGCTGCCGTTGCTCGAGGGGGAGATGGTCGCGCTGCCGGCGAGCCGGGGTCGGGTGCTCGCGGAGGAGATCCGCTCGCCGCGTGACGTGCCGCCGTTTCGCAACTCGGCGATGGACGGCTACGCAGTGCGATCGGCTGACATCGCGCACGCCGGCGCCGAACGTCCGGTGCGCCTCTCGGTGCTCGAGACCATTGGGGCCGGTTCGGTCGCCTCACAACCGGTGGGCGATGGGCAGTCGATTCGCATCATGACGGGGGCGCCGGTACCGGAGGGGGCCGATACCGTGGTCCGGGTCGAAGACACCGATGCCGGGGATGTCGAGGTTGCGGTCCAGGTTGCGGTCGAGAACGGTTCGAACATCCGCCATCCCGGCGAGGACGTTCGAGCCGGCGACGTCGTCTTCGAAGTCGGTCGGATTCTGCGCGCCGCCGACATCGGCGTGCTCGCTTCGATCGGCGTCTCGGTGGTGCGCGTGGTACGGAAGCCTCGGGTTGCCATCCTGGCAACCGGCGACGAGTTGGTCGAGGTCGGTCAACCGCTCGGACCCGGGCAGATCGTGAACAGCAACGCCTACACGCTGGCCGCTGCGGTGGAGGAGGTGGGTTGCGAGGCGGTCGTCACGGGGATCGTCAGGGATCGGCCCGAGGCCATGCGCGAAGCATTCGCGCGCGGACTTCGTGCCGATGCGATGCTCTCGACCGGAGGTGTTTCGGTCGGCAACTTCGATTTCGTGCGCTCGATCCTGGCGGAGCTCGGCTACCGAGAATCGTTCTGGAAGGTGGCGCAGAAACCCGGGAAGCCGATCAGCCACGGCCGCTGTGGCACCACTCCGGTCTTCGGCCTGCCCGGCAATCCGGTGTCGGCGTTGGTGTGCTTTTACGTCTACGTCGTGCCGGCCTTGCGCACGATGATGCGCCTGCGCGACGTTCATCTGACCGCTTTACGCGCAACCTTGGATGGGGAGGTTTCGTCGCCGGAGCGTCTGACGGAATTCGTGCGCTGCGCTCTCGACGGTCCCCTCGACGCCCTGCGCGCGCGCTCGACGGGATCGCAGAGCTCGGGTGTGTTGCGTTCGTTGTCGATCGGAGACGGCTTGATCGTCAGTCCGAAAGGCGAGTCGAAGCTTCGCGACGGCAGCGCTGTCCGTGTCATCCTTCTGCGACCGGACCTCGGCTCGGCGGAGATGCCGCTTTGACCGTCGTCACCCGGCCGCTGGTACGGGTCGGACAGGGGTGGGACCTGCACCGCCTGGTCGCCGGCGGTCCGCTGCGACTCGCCGGTATCGACATCGCCCACGACCGCGGGGCGAAGGGGCATTCCGACGGGGATGTCGTATTGCATGCTCTCACCGACGCCGTTCTCGGCGCCGTCGGGGCCGGCGACATCGGCTCGCACTTTCCGGATACGGATCCGCGCTGGAAAGGCGCCGACAGCGCGGTTTTCCTCGAAGAGGCGGTGCGAGTCATACGGGACCGCGGGTTCGACATCGGCAACGTCGACGTCAACGTGTTGCTCGAGCGGCCGAAGCTTGCACCGCACCGCGAAGCAATGCGCCGACGTCTCGCCGGCATCCTCGGGGTTACGGAGGATTGCGTCAGCCTCAAAGCCAAGACCAACGAGGGGCTCGGTGAGATCGGGTCGGGCGATGCGCTGGCGGCGATGGCAGTGGTCGGGCTGGTATACACCGACTGAACCTCGTAGGGCGGCCCTTGGGCCGCCGAAGCCGCGCAGTCGGCGGCCCGGGGGACGCCCTACGAATTATGCCGCGCGGACCGCGAAACCGCGATCGTTGTGCACCAGCTGGGTTTGTTTGCCGCCGATGCTGGTGTCGAGCACGACCTCCTGTTGCCAGAGTCGGTGGACGAATGCGAGGGTCTTCTCGGCGTACTCGGGCTGCAGGTCGCGGCCGTCGTGTGCGTGCTCCAGGAACAAGGTTCGCTGGCCCTGGTGATCGCCGTCGACAACACGGATGACCGGGAGGCTGCTGGAACCGACCTGCCCGACCAGGGCGTCTCGGACTCGACGCCATCCGTCCTCGTCGGAGACTTCGGTGACCACGAGATCGTCCCCTTCGGGACCGTACTGGAACAAGTCGAGGTCGCGTACCAACTCTTCGTTCAAATGGCGTCTGAGGAACGAGGAATCCCGGTCGGACTCGCGTACTTCGAAAAGGTAGTCGCGCCCTTCGCCTCGCTCCGTGCATTGCCGATCGAGGTCCTGCCACACCTTGATGCCGAGGTGGTAGGGGTTGAGGCTTCCCTCGTGTGGGCAGACGACCTGATTGTGTCGCACGAGAAACTCGATGTTGAGCTCGGGCGGTAGGTCGAGCTGCTCGAGGATTTTCTGGTGCCAGAACGACGCCCAGCCCTCGTTCATGATCTTGGTTTCCATCTGCGGGAGAAAGTACTGCGCCTCTTCGTGGGCGATGGTGAGCAGGTCGCGCTCCCATTCTGCGAGATACGGATTGTGGTCGCGGATGAAAAGAAGCAGATCGTCGTCGGGCACCGGCGGGTTCCGCCGCAAGTCCGGCGCGACGTATTCCTTTTCGCTGTGGGCGTTGCGGAACGGATCGGCCACCGGCTGCGCGGCCTCGAAGGCGCGTTGGCGCGCTTCTTCGGCGCTCTCCTTGCGGATGGCGAGATTGCGCCGGCATTGCATCGACAGGGCCTGCGCGGCGTCGAGCACCGCCTCGACCTGCTCGAGGCCGATGGTCGGATCCTCGACATAGTCTCGCACTCGGTTGGCTCGCGCCTTGAAGCTGCTCAGCGTGTACTCCGGATCGGTCGAGGCGAAGGTGAAATTGTTCTTGAAGAAATCGTTGTGGCCGTAGACATGGGCCACGGTGAGAATCTGTAACAGCAGGGAGTTGTCACGCATCAGATAGGCGACCGACGGGTTGGAGTTGATGACCATCTCGTAGGGCAGGCCGGAAACACCGTAGTCGTAGAGTGTCTTCAGCTTCTCGAAAGACTTGCCGTAGGACCAGTGCGGGTAGTGGGACGGCATACCGGAGTACGCCATGTAGGCCAGCATCTGGTTGTGGTCGCAGACCTCGAACTCCTGCGGGAAACAGTCGAGCCCGAACTCGGCGACGATATCGCGGATTCTGCGGTCCCACTGCTCCAGCTCTCGTATGCTCCATTCAGCCATCGGTGCCCTCGGCGGGGAGGCGCTCCTTGGCGAGGAGCGCTTTGAAGCTCGGCCAGACGTCTTCCTTGCGCTCGATCAGAACGGTCTGGAAGTTGTCGAGGTCGAGTTGGCGAAAGACGTTCAGCATCGAGCTTTCGTAGTAGCGCGGACCGAGCGGCTTGATCTCCCCGTAGCCGAAGAGATTGCAAGCCTCGCTCAGCTTGCCGGCGAGCTCGAGGGTCTTGGGATTGTCGCTATCGAAGTTGTCCCCGTCCGAGCAGTGGAAGGAGTACACATTCCACAATGTCGGGTGGTAGCGCTCTTCGATGATCTCGAGCGCGCGCTTGTAGCCCGATGAGATCATCGTCCCGCCCGACTCGCCCTTGTAGAAGAATTCTTGCTCGTCGACTTCCTTGGCGGTGGCGTGGTGGGCTACGAAAACGAGCTCGACGTTTTGGTACTTAGTTCGGATGAACTGGTAGAGAAGGAAGAAGAAGCTTCGCGCGAGGTACTTCTTGGCGGTGTCCATCGAGCCTGAGGTGTCCATGATGCAGATCACCACAGCGTTCGACTCGAGCTTCACGTCGGTCGTAATGTGGCGGTAGGTGAGGTCGCCTTCGTGAAAGGGGAAGCGAGGGCGGTCGATCTCCTCGACCTTCGCTTGCTTTCGCCGCAGCCGGGCACGGGCGGTGCGGCGCTTGTCGAGTCGGTTGCGGATGCCCTTCTGCCGAAAACCGTGGCGGCGGAAGTTGCGCTCCGACTCGATGTGTCGCAGCCGTTTGCGTTCGAGATCCGGGAGCTCGAGGTCCTCGAACATCATGTCGATCACTTCTTCCAGGCTGACGTCCGTTTCGTAGTAGTCGACGCCGGGACGGTCGCCGGCGCGGTCCGCGGGGCCGTCTTGATCACCGTCTTGCTTGCCGACTACCTGGCCGCGCTCGGTTTCCCCATTTCCCTGCGCGACGCCGCCCGAACTTTCGCCGAAGATGAAGCGGTACTCCTTGATGCCGCGGATCGGGACCTTGATGATGCGGTTCTTATCTTGGCCGATGATCGACTCGTCGGCGATGATATCGGCGATGTTGTCGCGGATCGCCTCGCGTACTTTTTCCCGGTGTCGCGCACGATCGCCCGCGACGCGATCGCTGCGTTCCGCTTCACCGGTGCGGAAAGGGCGGAAGACCGATTCGGGAATCGCCATGGTGCCTCGGCCGGTCTCAGTCCTTCCACAGATTGTTGGCTGCGTACTTGAGCACGACGTCGACGCAGCTGCTGCAGTAGCCGTTCTCGATCAGATTCTCGACCATCGCATTGTACTTCTCGTTCTGCTCCGAATCGCGCGTACGCGCCTTGGTGATGATGCGACTGATATCCCGAACCGAAGTCATCAGTCGCTTTTCGATGGCCTCGCGTAGCGGCTCGTAGCTCTTGTAAGAGATCGAGGTGCCGCGCCGACTCGCCGACCACAGGTAGGCGATGACTTCCTGGCGAAAGCCGTCGGCGGCGGTGCCGATGATCGCGATCTGCTCTTCGATCGACTTGAGGAAAGCCTCGTCGGGCTGCAACTCTTCGTTGGTGTTGCGGTCGCGCACCTTGGTTTTGTTGACGAAGGCCTCGGCGTGATCGAGGTAGTTCTGGAATAGCGATTCGGCTTGCTCCTGGTACGAGTAGACGAATGCCTTGGTGATCTCGCGCTCGAGGATCTCGAGGTACTCCTTGTGCAGCGTGTCCTGCAGGAACTCGAGGTAGCGCTTGCGCGTGTCGTCGGCGAGATCCGATTCCTTGACCATGTTGATCAACGATTCGCGGACGTTGATCGGATTGATGCAACGGCCCTCGACGTTGTCCGAAAGCGCGTTGTCGAGCGCCTTCATGATGAAGCGTGTCGAGATGCCGCTCATGCCCTCACGCTTGGCGTCGTCGCGCAGCTCGCGGGCGTCGATCTTCTTGGTGCGACCCTTCTCGACCACTTCTTCGCCGTTGTAGATCCGCAGCTTGGTCATCAGGTCGCACTTCGAATTCGGTTCGAGTCGCGATAGGATGGCGAACATCGAGGCGGTTTCGAGGGTGTGCGGCGCGACGTGGGCTCCGAAGTCGGAGTGCCGGATGATCTTTTCGTAGATCTGGACTTCCTCCGAGAGGCGCAGATTGTACGGCACCTTCACGACTACGATGCGATCGAGGATCGCTTCGTTGGTGTGGTCGGCCTTGAACTTTTGCCACTCCGCCTCGTTCGAGTGCGCGACGATGACCGCGTCGACGTACACCATGCCGTGACGGCCGGGAGCGGGGATCACCTTTTCCTGCGTGGCGGTGATCATTGCGTGCAGGTACTCGGTCTCGTTCTTGAAGACTTCGATGAACTCGGCGACCCCACGATTGGCGACGTTGAGGGCTCCATTCATGTCGAGGACGCGTGGGTCCCCCTCCGAGTAGCGGTCGAGCTTGGAGATATCCTCGCTGCCGATCAGTACCGAGGTGTCCTGGTTGTTCGGGTCGACCGGTGGCACGACGCCGATGCCGACACGGTTGCGTTTCGAGAACGAACGACGGACGACCGGGACTTCTTCGTACCGGGTTTCGAACTCCTCTTTCAGCCGGTAGCGACAAATCGGGCATAGGTCTCCCTCGATGTGGACGCCGAGCATCTTTTCGAACTCCTTGCGCAGGTGGCGCGGGAGCAGATGCAGCGGCTCCTCGTTCATCGGGCAACCTTCGATTGCATAGACCGGCTCGGCTTGTTCGAGGCCGCGTTGCAACTTTTCGACCAGCGAGCTCTTGCCGGAACCAACCGGGCCCATCAGGTAGAGCACCTGCCGACTCTCTTCGCCTTTCAGGGCGGCGGAGTGCAGGTAACGGACGATCTGCGAGATCGTCTTTTCGATTCCGAAGAACTCGTCGGCGAAAAAATTGTGGATCTTGATCGGTTCGTCGCCGAAAAGGCGCTTTACCTTCGGGTCGTCGGTATCGAGAATCTCCGACGATCCCGGACGACTCACCATGTCGTAGAGCCGGGAGTGCGCCAGCTGGGCAACCTCGGGTTGCTCACGTACCAGCTCGAGATAGTCGAGAAAAGTTCCGCGCCACTTGTGATCCTCGCGGGCGGCGCGATCTTCTCGAATCATCTTCTGAAAGGTGGCTTTGTCTGCCTGCATGATTCGCTCCTCACTGCCCGCGAGTACGGTGCTCGCCCAACTCTGGTCTCGCGGGGCTCAGGTGGTTCGACGCTCCTCGAGTCCAGCGATTCGATGGGGCGGCGGGTCCCCTCTTTGGGGTTGACGTCGACGATGGCCGACAGCGGCGCAAGGGGATCCGGAGAGAGCGCGCGGTGCGTAGCCTGTCGCCCCGTTTCGAGTGCTGAGCGGGGGGACCGTGAGGGATAGCTTTCCTGCAGGAAAAACCGTCACTGGACGCCTTCTTACGCGCGGACTTGGAAGGTCAGTACCACTAGGTATTGTGTTACGTCAACTAAAATTCCACTGCATCTAGGTCTTGGGATATGCCTCGGTCGAAGAGGTACTTTCATTCTGTGCGTGCCGCCCAGGCCGAAGCAAGCATAAAATCGCCGCCCTCGAAGGCCGCGACTGCGCGCCCACCTACCCGATCGGCGATTTCAGCCGGGTTACGGGCGGTTCCGCCGGTGTACCAACCGGTCGATCAGTTTCTTGTGTAAATTCCCTGCCCGGATATCATAGCGTATGCGTTGGGGTTCTCCGGTTCGCACCGCTCACAGGGAGTACGATCCATGGCGGCATTCAGAGCCAACATCAGGGTAGAGGGATTGGAAGGAAGCGACTCGACCCAGGTTCGAGACGCGCTCCGCGCCAAGTTGGCGAAGGCTGAAGTCGGCGATTGCCGCGTGCTGAGCGTCGAGCCCGTGAAGCAGCGTCCGGCGCCGCCTGCGGCGCCATACGCCCGGCGAGTCGCGCCGGCCGAGGGAACGTGGCGCAAGCAGTCGAACGCGGCCGGTCTGATCCTGCTGATTACGGTCGGCTGGGCGGCCTGGTTTTTCTGGTCTTTCGTCTCGCTCTACCTGGCCAACGACTGACGCGCCGGACTCGCCGCGTTTTGCTGCACGGCTAGGACACCGGTGCGATGCGGACCCGCTTCGACTCGACCCCTTCGGCGGTTGTCAGGGCGGAGCAAGCGGCGTAACGTCGGCACATGACCGCGTTGTTGACGACCGTCTTCTTGATCGCGCTGGTCGGTTCGCCGCTCGAGGCGCAGATCTACGAGTGGCGCGATGCGAGTGGATCGCGCAATTACACCAACGACATCGAAGATGTTCCTGAAGCTCTGCGCGACGCCGCGCGAGTGGTCGTACGAGCGCCGAAGGCGGTAGCGCCGGCATTGGAGGCGGTCGCTTCCTCGCCGGAACCAGTGAAGGTAGCGAACGTCGATCCGGACCGCGAAGGGCGACGCGCCGAGCGCGAGCGCCGGCGGGCGGAGATGGCGCGTTGGCGCGCGGAACGCGAACAACTTCGCATCGAGCGCGAGGCGGCGAAAGGCGCGCAAGTCGTGTACGACGACAGCTTTCGCTTCACCCGTCAGGAGCCGGCTCCGGCACCGCCGCAGGTGAACATTAACATCGAGGGGCCGCTTTCGGTGTCGCAGGTGATCGTGCCGCAACCGCAGCCGCCGGTGTACGTCGACCCGGCGTACGATCTGGTTTACGAGCCGTATGTGTCGACGGCGTTCGACCGCGGCCGCTTCCGACACCGCACCGTTCGCATGCGGTTGCAGGATCAGTTCCAGTACGACCGCAACGGTCCGTCGCTCTATCTCGCCGGCCCGATCCCGCTCGGTCCGCGCTTCCAGGCAAAGCTGCCGCGCGGTGTTCGTTCGTGCTCGACCAATCGGTCGCGTGGCAAGTTCGTCCTGCGTCGCTGAGACCCGATCGTCGGTTGCCATGTCCAGGCTGCTCGAGCGAGACCGCAGCGCCCTCGTCGTCGTCGACGTCCAAGAGGCGTATCGCGGCAAGACTCAGGAGCACGAGCGGATGGTCGAACGCGTCTGCCGGTTGATCCACGCCGCGAGGATTCTCGACCTCCCGATCTTGCTGACCGAGCAGTATCCGAAGGGCTTGGGGCACACCCAGGAGGAAGTCGTAGCGGCCCTGCCTGAAGGTCAGGTCGCCATCGAGAAGATGACGATCGGTTGCTGTGGCCAGCCGGCCTTCGTCGAAGCGCTCTCGGCGCTCGGCCGCCGGCAACTGGTCGTCTGCGGGATCGAGGCAAACGCCTGCATCAACCAAACCGTGCACCAGCTCATCGAGCGCGGCTACGAGGTCCACCTCCCCAAGGACGCGATCTCGTCCCGCTTCCAATTCGACTTTGACGTCGCTTGGGACAAGATGACGGGGTCGGGCGCCGTACCTTCGACCAGCGAGACGATCGTGCTCGAGTGGGTGAGAACCGCCGAGCACCCGCGCTTCAAGCAGATTCACAAGCTCATCAAGTAGCCCGCGCGGTCGGCAGCGACCCGCAGGGTTGGCCGCTGTCGAGCGTGTCGTCGGCCGCCGAGGCCGCCCAAAGTCGGTTCGTACTCTGTTCGCGCGCTTGGGCTTGCGCTGAGGGGAGGTTTCGGCGATGGCAAGCTATTCATGGTGGATGAGACGATCAGTCTGGCGACGCGTGAGTTGAGTCGGGAGCTTCATCGGATCGGGGCGGTTCGCTTTGGTTCGTTTACCCTCAAGGATGGGCGTGAGTCGCCCTTTTATCTCGATCTTCGGATCCTGGTTTCGCATCCGACGACTCTCGCCCGGGTCGGGCGTGCGCTCGCCAAGCGAGCCGACGCATTGAACTACGATCGTATCGCCGGAATCCCCTATGCCGGGTTGCCGATCGCGGTCGCGATGGCCTTGGTGGCGCAGCAGCCGATCGTGTATCCGCGCAAGGAAGCGAAGGACTACGGCACCAAGAAAGCGGTAGAGGGCGAGTTCGCGTCCGGCGAAACGGCCCTGGTGGTCGACGATGTGATCACCAGCGGCGGCGCCAAGTTGGAGGCGATCGAGCAGTTGCGACAGGTGGGGTTGAACGTCGAGGACGTTCTGGTCGTCGTCGACCGCTCCGATCCCGAAAACAACCCGATCACCGCGGCGGGATTCCGATTGCACAGCGTCTTGCGGATCGAGCCGCTGCTCGCTGCCTTGTTGGATGAGGGGGCGATCGATCGGGAGAGTCACGATCGAAGTCGCGACTTCCTGACGGGGAAGTCTTGAAGCGTTCGGTAGAGGACCGCGGTCGAGTCGACGCCGCGCCGACGCAACCGGTCGAGCGGTTCACCGTGCGCGGCCTGCGCGTCGTCTACCAATACCACCCGGGTCGTCTGACGGCGATTTCCTTGAGCGCCCGCGCCGGCGCCCGTTACGACGGCTCCCAGCCGGGGTTGGCCCACCTCACCGAGCACATGTTGTTCCAGGGCACATCGACTCTCGATCAGCTCACCCTCAATCGCAAAGCCGCGGACCTCGGCGGCGAGCACAACGCCGATACGGGTTACGAGGACGTGTCGTTGCTGTTCGAAGTCTTCAATGAGGACGTCGGGGAGGCGATCAGTCTGCTCGCCGAGCAGTACTACGACACCCACATCGACCCGAAGGCTCTTGCGAAAGAACGCCGGGTCGTCATGGAGGAGATTCGCGGCCGTCTCGACGATCCGGCCGAGCGGCTGTACCGGCGCGCCTGGTCGCGATTGTTCGGCGGTGCGATCGCCAACCCGGTGGCAGGCACGGTGTCGAGCGTACGGAACATTGCGGTCGAACAGGTCGAGGCGTTCCGCGCCAAACACTTCACCCACGGCAACTCGGTGCTCTCGATCGTCGGTGGGATTTCGCTCGAAGAGCTGCGGCGGTGTGTGCGCCGGACCTTCGATCGCGGCGGGCCGGGATCCGAGGTGACCCACCCGGAGATCTCCTTGCGGCGCGGCGGGCCCTGCCGCATGAAGACTTCCGAACGTGGGCAGGGCTACGTCACGCTGCTCATCTCGATGCCGCCCGAACCTCGTCACATTCTCGCGACCGGCGTCGCGCTCGACATGATCGGCACCGATCCCGACAGTCGACTCTTCCAGGAGCTGCGCGAGAAGATGGGGCTCAGTTACGACGTTTCCGGCCACGTCGAATGGGGACCCGACTGGGCGCTGGCGACGATTTCTTCGAGTAGCTCGCGCGGCAAGGTCGAGCGCCTGCTTCGCGAGATGCAACGGATTTGCCATCAGGCGGCCGACAGCGGTTTCGATGAAGACGAGGTGGCGCGTGCGCGCAAGAAGATTCGCTACCGAAACGCCACCATCGCCGAAAGCCGCCTCGACCAGTCCGCCGCCCTGGCGGAGAGCGCCCTGTGGGGGGCGCCGACACCGGAAGAATCGGAGCGCATCGTCGCCGAGCTCACCCGAGAAGAAATCGAGGCCGCCTGGCGGCGCACCCTGGCCGGCAACACGGTCGTCGCGGTACTCCGGTGACGTGCGCGGCTACTGCCTTTGCCTCAGCCTCGCCTCAGCCTAGCCGAAGGCGGAGCCGAGGCTAAAAGGGGATATCGTCGTCGTCGGGCATGTTGGACGGTTCGTCCTGCCCGGGAGGGGCGTTGAATGAACCGCCTCCACCGCCACTGCCGCCCTGACCTTGGCCGCCCAGGAAGCGGACGTCGCGTGCGATGATCTCGCTGATGTACCGCTTGTTGCCGTCCTTATCGTCGTAGCTGCGGTTGGTGATCCGGCCCTCTACGAACACTTGGCGTCCCTTGGCCAGGTACTGACCGCAGGTTTCCGCCTGTTTGCCCCAGACGACGATGTTGTGCCACTCGGTCCGCTCCTGCTTCTGGCCCTGTTGGTCCGTCCAGCGCTCCGAGGTGGCGAGCGAAAACTTCGCCACCGCTCGCCCGCTCGGTGTGAATCTCACCTCGGGATCTTTGCCCAGATTCCCGATCAGAATCGCCTTGTTGACCATCTCTCACCTCGGTTGCGGCCGGATCGCCGCGTTGGTTGTGGGCGGGTGCTATCAACGGCCTAGATAGCTGTCAAGGTGCTGGAAAACCCGCGTTGACTTGCTGGAAGGGGCGCCGCTATCATCAGAGACGGTGGTGTGGCGGATGTATTCGAGGGCAGTCCCGGGCGCGCAGAAGTCCGGCCGGAGCGCGCATGGGCTTTGACGCAAGCGGCCCGTTGCGGGTGGTGCCCCTCGGTGGGCTCGGCGAGATCGGTCTCAACTGCCTGCTGATCGAGTGCGGCGGTAACGCGATCGCGATCGATTGCGGGGTCATGTTCCCCGACGCGGGTATGCTCGGGGTCGACATGGTGCTGCCGGATCTCGAGTATCTGCGATCGCTCGGCGATCGCTTTCTCGGCTTCGTCATCACGCACGGCCACGAAGACCACATCGGAGCGCTGCCGTACGCCCTGCGCGACGTCGAGGCGCCGGTCTACGCGACGCCGATGGCCTCGGGTCTGATCGGGTCGCGACTTGCGGAGCACGGACTCGACCGGGTCGAGGTCCGGACTTTTCGGCCGCGCGAGGTTTTCGAGCTCGGGCCGTTCAGAATCGATCCGATTCACGTCACCCACTCGATCGTCGATGCAGTCGGACTCGCGATCACGACACCGGTCGGGGTGGTCGTCCACACGGGTGACTTCAAGATCGACCAGACGCCGATCGACGGTCGCGGACCCGATCTGCAGGCGTTCGCCGACTACGGCGCGCGCGGCGTCCTGCTCATGCTGTCGGACTCCACCAATGCGACCAATCGCGGCTCGACCGGATCGGAGCGCGACGTGCGCGGCGGGTTGGAGTCGTCTTTCCACCGCGCCGAGGGGAGGATCTTCTTCTCGACCTTCTCCTCCAACGTTCACCGCATCCAGCAGGTGCTGGAGCTCTCCGAGGCGCTCGGCCGCAGCGTCGCAGTGGTTGGCCGCAGCCTGACCAATGCCATCCGGATCGCCACCGAAATCGGTCACCTCAAGGCGCCGCCCTCGCTGTTCGTCGACATCGGCGACGTCAAGAACATGCCGGCGCGCGACCTGACCCTGCTGACCAGCGGCAGTCAGGGCGAAGCTCTGTCGGCGCTGGTGCGGATCGCGGTTGGCGACCACCGCAAGGTGGAGATGGGGGAGGGCGACGTCGTCGTTCTGTCGTCCCGGGTCATTCCCGGCAACGAGAAGGCGATCGGCAACATGGTGAACCACATGTACCGCCGCGGAGCGCAGGTGATCGATAGCTCGAGCGCGCCGGTGCACGTATCGGGACACGCCAGTCGCGACGAGCTCGCCTTCATGCTCAAGGTCGTGCAGCCGCGCTACTTCGTGCCCGTTCACGGCGAGTATCGCCAACTGTCGCACCACCGCCAGCTCGCAGAGAGTATCGGGCTCTCCGCCGACAACGTCTTTTTGCTCGAAGATGGCCAAACCCTCGAGGTCGACGAGCACGGAGCGCGACGTGGTGAATCGGTTCAGGCCGGAAGGGTGTTCGTCGACGGTAAAGGGGTTGGGGACGTCAGCGATTTGGTACTGCGCGATCGTCGCCATCTGTCGCGCGACGGGTTGCTATTGGCGGTGCTGACCGTCGACCAACACACCGGGGACCTCATTTCGGGGCCGGACTTCGTCTCCCGGGGCGTTTTCGACGAAGGCGAAGAAGCCGAGTACTTCGAGGCGGCTCGCTCGGTCGTGTCCGAGACGCTGGCGGGGATTACGCCGGAGTCGCGAACCGATTCGGGTGAGGTGTCGGAAGAGGTGCGGCGCGCCTTGCGCCGTTACCTCAGTCGGACACTGGCGCGCCGGCCGGTCGTACTGCCTTACGTCATGGAGATGTGAGGTGGCACGCGCAGCCAAGAAGGTCGCACCTTCGAAGACCGCTTCGAGGACCGCCGCTTCTTCCAAGAAGAAGGCCGCTGCCGCGCCGCGCAAGAAGCGGCGGGCCAAGGTCGTCGAAGAGGACATCGAGGAGCTCGAAGAGCTCGCCGACGTCGAGGCGATCGACGAGTCGAGGCTGCTCGATGAAGTCGCAGGGGTGGTCGTCTTCACCGGGGCGGTGTTTACGATCCTCAGCTTCGTCGCCTACCAACGTGGGGCGGCCGGTATCAATCTTGCGGGCCGCGTCGGTGAGCTACTCGCCGACGTGCTGGTCCAGGCGCTCGGCTTTGCCGCCTACCTCGGTCCGGTCTTTCTCGTCGTCGTCGCCTACTTGTTGTTCCGCAAGGCGAGTCGCGAAATTACCCTGATCCGCTCCCTCGGCGCCTTCGTGCTGGTCCTTTGTAGCGCAGTGATGTTGGCGCTTCTTTTCTCGCCCGAGCGCCCTGTCTCGATTTCCGGAGGGTGGATCGGCGGGCTCGCCGCACACGTCCTGCGAGAGGCTTTTGGTACGCCTGGCGCGTTCCTGATGGTCTCGTCGCTGACCGTTCTCTCCTTCCTGGTCGTGACTAGGATGTCACTCGGGCGTATCCTCTCGGCGACTGGTTCGAGCGCGAAGAAAGCGACCCGGCGAGTCGTCAGCTCGGTAAAGAAGCCTGCGCAGGAGGCGGTCCTGCACGTGGTGCCGCCACCAGCAAAGGCAAACGTCCGTGTCGACGAGGTCGAGCCTGCTCCCGGTGAGCCGATTGCCCGCCCGGCGCCGCCGGTGATCGTTCACGCCAAGCCGCCCGAGCGCAAAGCCAAGCGCAAGATGCGCCAAGAGGAGCTGCCGTTCGAAGACAACGGTCGATACCAGTTGCCGCCGACCCAGCTGCTCGACGAAGCGGAGAGCGGCGAAGCCGAAGTCGACGAGGAGGGCTTGCATCGAAGCTCCCAGATCCTCGAGACCAAACTCGCCGACTTCGGGATTACCGCCAAGGTCATCGAGGTGCGCCCCGGTCCGGTCATCACTACGTTCGATGTCGAGCCCGCGCCGGGGGTGAAGGTCAACCGGATCGTAAGCTTGGCCGACGACCTGGCGATGGCCTTGCGCGTCACCGGCGTGCGAATTCTCGCACCGGTTCCGGGTAAGGCCGTGGTCGGGATCGAGGTTGCCAATCCGAAGCGGGACATGGTGATCTTCCGTGAGATCGTGGAATCGGACTCCTACTCGCGGTCACGATCTCTACTGACGGTGGCCTTGGGCAAGAACACCGCCGGGCAGCCGACCGTCGGCGATTTGGCGAAGATGCCGCACCTTCTGGTGGCCGGCGCGACCGGCAGCGGAAAGTCGGTTTGTGTCAACGGTATCGTCATGTCGATTCTTCACAAAGCGGCGCCGCGCGATGTGCGCTTCGTCATGATCGATCTCAAGATGCTCGAGCTCTCGGTCTACGAGGATATCCCGCACCTTCTCGTGCCGGTCGTTACCGACCCACGAGTTTCGGTGGCGGTTCTCAACAACATCGTGGAGGTGATGGACGAACGCTACCGCTTGATGAAGAAGTGCGGCGTTCGCAACATCGACGGCTACAACAAGCTGGTCGGGGATAAGGGAGGCAAGCTCGACCAGGAAGTTCTCGAGCTCACCGAGCTGGCGTCCGATGCGTCCGACGAGGAAGTCGTTACCGCACCCACCAAGTTGGAGAGGTTGCCGAAGATCGTGGTGATCATCGACGAGCTCGCGGATCTGATGATGACCATGGGCCGCAAGGTGGAGGAACCGATTACCCGGCTGGCGCAGAAGGCACGCGCCGCCGGGATTCATCTGATTTTGGCCACCCAGCGACCGTCGGTCGATGTCATTACCGGCCTGATCAAAGCCAATTTTCCCTCGCGGATCGCATTCCAGACGACGGCGCGCGTCGACTCGCGGACCATTCTCGACCAGATCGGCGCCGAGCGTCTATTGGGGCGCGGTGATATGCTCTACATGCCTCCGGGAAGCGCCTTCATCGAACGCTTACACGGCCCGCTGGTGACCGAAGAGGAGATTCACAAGGTCGTGCGCTACATCAAGCGCCAGGGGAAACCGCAGTATGCTTTCGATCTGCTCGAGTCGCCCGACGAAGAGGAAGAGCAAAACTTCGACGACGATCTCAGCGACGTGCTCTACGATCAGGCGGTACAGATGGTCACCGAGAGCCGACAAGCGTCGATCTCTTGGTTGCAGCGGCGTTTGCGGGTTGGATACAATCGGGCGGCGCGCATGATTGAGCGCATGGAGCGCGAAGGAGTCGTGGCTCCGAGCGATGGCAGCCGTGCCCGCGAGGTCCTCGCTCCGGCGGCGCCTCCCGACTGAGTCGATGGTTGGCGAGGTTCGCGGTAGCGGTGGACGTCCCGCCCCGGAGAGATTGAGTTGATTCGATGCACGAAAAGCCGGACGTTTCGTTCGGTGTTGGCCGTCGTCGCGTTGTCCTGGACGGCGGGCGTCGGCGAGACGCGTGCCGCCGAACAGGCAGGCGATGCGGCCGCGGTCGTCGCCAGTGTTCAGGGAAGGTTCGACGACACTACAGATCTTCGCGCCGATGTCGTGCAGGAGGTCTTTCTCGCGTCGCTCGAGCGGACCGTAAGTGCTCGCGGCACGGTGGCCTTCAAGAGACCCGGCAAGATGCACTGGAATCTACAAGGCGACGAGCCACAGGTGATCGTGGCGGACGGCACGACGGTCTGGTTCTATCAGCCCGAAGATGAGCAAGTTCTAAAGGCGCCGCTCGATTCGGTGTTCCGCTCGAGCACACCGGTCTCCTTTCTCACCGGGGTCGGCAAAATCGCCGACGACTTCCTTACCTCGGTCCTCGCGCGCACGCCGGAGTCGATCGAGCTGCTGCTCGACCCCAAGCAGCAAAACGGCGATGTCGGGCGCCTGGAGTTGGTCGTCTCCGCAGACTCGTTTGACATCATTGAGGCTAGGGTGACCGACCCGGTCGGCAACGTGACCAAGCTTTCGTTCTCCAATCGGCGGCGGAATACGGGGGTCGAGGACGGCGAGTTCGAGTTTGAAGTGCCGCCCGGCGTCGACGTCGTCGAGGCGCCGATCGGCTACTAGCTTCAAGCGGGCCGTACAAACCGCCGATCAATGCAGACCAACTCTGAGTTGGTAAGGAGATCGGTGTTCCCCCGCGGTTCCCGGTCCTTGTCACATCACGACTCGAGCGCGTGGGAGCCACTGGGGCCTTTTCGAGACACCGCGTTGGGTGATAACTGAACCAGCATGCCGTCTTTCGATGTTGTGTCAGAAGTTGACATGCAGGAGCTCGACAACGCTGTGAACCAGGCTCGTAAGGAGCTTGGCCAGCGCTATGACTTCAAGGGGACCGACACCCAGGTCGAGCGCGACGATGCTGAGATCCGTGTCGTTTCGGCGGACGACTTCAAGGTCAAAGCTGCCGTCGAGGTCGTCGAGTCGAAGCTGATCAAACGTGGCGTCGCCCTCAAGGCGGTGGTGAGGGGCGAGGTCGAGCCGGCGGCCGGCGGCCGAGCTCGCCAGAAGTTGGAGATCCAGCGCGGGATCTCGACCGAGAAGGGCAAGGCGATC
>JANQHZ010000537.1 GCA_028282445.1 Candidatus Binatia bacterium
CTTCCATTGGGCCCGCGTCGCCGCCCAGAGGGACCCAACCTTCAAGGCTCGATACGCCGCGCTGCGGGCCAAGGGCAAGTCTCACCCTCATGCTCTTCGTGTCGTCGGCGACCGACTGCTCTATGTAGCCTGCGCCATGCTTCGCAACCGTACCCTCTATCGACCCCACCAACCCCCCAGACCTGAGCTAATCGCAATTGACAAACGGTAGGAAGTCCGTGCCCATGCCCGTGCCCATCAGAGGTCGAAAGCACTCGTGTCTCCGCCGCGAGCGAGCCCGCCCTACGCTTAGCTTGCCGCGCCCCTATGACGCGCCCTGTCGTACGCAACGCACGCCCCCGCGCTGGCAATCCCGCTCCGGTATGTTACCTACAAAGTGCTGGGACGCGGAGTGGAGGATACCCGATGAGCGTGAAGGGCAAGGAAGAGTGGCGGAAGTGGCTCAAGTTCAGCTGCACCGCCTGCGGTAACTGCTGTCGAGGAACGATCGTCTTGATCACCGCCGCCGATGTGCGACGGCTGATGGAAGGCACCGGACGACCCGCCAAGGAGTTCGTCAAGTTCTTCAGCAACGTCGAGATGCCCAAGCGCGACTCGCTGTGGATCAACCTCGGCAAGCGTCGCGTCGCGATGGGACTACGCTGGGAGACAAAGCCCAAGCGCTGCATGTTCCTCGATAACGAGACCAACATGTGCACGGTCTACGAATCGCGGCCGGTAACCTGCCGCACCCACCCCTTCGACCTCACCACCAACGACAACTGGGGCGTCACCAAGCTCGGCATCAGCGACATCGTCGAATGCCCGCACGAGTGGGACGGCGATCACACGCTGAGAGACATCAAGAAGGCCGAACGCTGGAACTGCGACCAGGTCGGCGAGTTCGAAGAACAGGTCAAAGCGTGGAACCGCAAGCGCAGCGGCAAGCGCACGGCGGACGAATTCCTCAAGTTCTGCGGCTTGGCGTAGCATCGATGTGACAAAGCCCGGAACCGCAGATGAACGCGGATTCCGACCGGCCTGGCATCTCTCGACAAGAACGTCACCGCCGACCGGCAAGACCTGAAGTTCATTCCAGTGACCGACCCCGAGCTGTCCAACTAGTGTTCCGAGTCGGAAGTTCGTTGCAACAATTTCGGCGAGCAATGGGCGCTCGTGCCAAGGCGCGACGACGAAGCAATATCGGGGATATTCCGAGGAGGAGCAACGCCGGCAAGGACGTTCTGGGGCCGGCGAAGTTGAAACGAATTTCCGACTCGGGACACTAGGACCAGGCCAAAGATCGCGGCGCCCAACAGTCCACTGGAACCGATCATCTCATATTCACTCCCGCGTGGCCCAGATGGTGACGAGCTCGAAACACGGAGCCGGAACGTAGCAAACCGACGCACGACCGCGATCCGATCAAAAGCCATCAAGCGCCACCGCTATCGCCCGCACGATCTCGTCAATACCGATGCGATCGTCGCCGTCGAGATCCCCTGGCGAACAGGGTGCTGCGGATAGACCGTATAACGCCAGCCTGACCAACATCATCAAGTCGTCGATACCGGTGTCGCCGTCGGCATCGCAATCGCCTGGTGCAAACAACAAAGTCGGCGTTGGCTCGGATAGCGGAGTTGGCGTTGGCGTTACGGTATCCGTCGCAAGCGATTCCGGTGTATGCGCAACTAAGGGGATCTCGACCCAGACGGATTCGTCGGCGACCGTGACTTCGACATCCGGACGGCAGCCGTACGCATTGCAACGCGGCGTAACGGACAGCTTGTACCGTCCGACAGAAGCACGGTCGAAACAAAATTCACCCGTGTGCAGATTCAGGAACTCCTTGCGAAGGCTCGGGCTAAACGAAACGGACGCCAATCGTTCGCCGCACCCCGAACCCGGCACTTCGGCGACGCACCCACAGATCGAAAACATCGGCGCCGACGTAAAGGACGGGGTGCGCGTGGGGGATGGCGTTCGCGTGTACGTAGCCGTGCGCACGGCAGTCGGTGTGAGTGTAGGCCCGCCTGGGGTAACCGTCACAAACGGTCGAACCTCAACGCTGACCAACGTCGAATTCGTGAATTGGGGAGGAGAACCACCCAGCCCACTGATGTCGAGGCGGAATTGAAAGCGCGTGGGTCGGTCGACGTACGGAGCGATGAACTCAACCTGAGATCTGTCAACCGTCTTCAGAACGACTCTGGGGTCAGCCGGCGCTACCTGGCTCCAGCTCCAGGAGCTCACCCGTGCGCCGCTGCTTCGGCTACCGTCGAGCTGGACAGTCTGGCCGGACACCGCGCTACTGGGAAACGCGTCGGCACGGGCGACTAGAGACGGGCGGTTGCTGGTACGTGTGGAACTTGGCGTCCTGGTGGGTGTGGCCGAACGCGTGCCGGTAACCGTTGGCGTCGGGGTTTCCGTATAGGTGGAGGTTGGCGTCGAAAGTGGGGTAGGCACATCGTCTAAGAATCGATAGTGCGCAAGACGTCCTCGACCGTCCACGGCGTAGACATCGCCACCCGTGTCGCTTGCTACCGCTACCTGGCCGCCTGACGGGTCGAGCCCGGCGGACTGCACACCGTTCAGAATCAGCTCACCAACCGCTCCGCGCTCGAGAGTAACCAGCCGCCCCTTCGCCCCTACGACGATCCTGCCCCCTCCGCTCGGGAACACGATCGACAGCGGCGCGACGAGCCGATCCTCTTCCCGATAGGTGCCGACATGCGTGACCCTGCCGTTTGATGGGTGCCTTACAAACTCGACCACCGAGCCGGACCTTCCAGTGACAAACACGCTCTCGTCGTCCGCAGTAATCGCGATTCGAAATGCATCGCTCGTGCCATCGATTCCGGTCAACGATCGACTCCGCGCAAGTTTCCCTGAAACTAGATCCCGTTTGAAGGTCGTGACGATATCGTCGCCGACGGAGTAGACTTGGCGGCCGTCCCGAGTCACCACCAGATCATGGTCGGCACTGCCAGGAGGAAGAATCTGTACCAGTCGAAGGGCCTCCCGTTCGACGGCGAAGACGAGGAGCTGTCGCCGTTGATACGACGCATCCTGGCGCAGATCTGCGATCAGGTAGACGAAGCCGCCGTCGGGGCTGACGGCAACGGAATATCCATTCCCGAGTCCCTCCCGGGTTTCGACGAGGCGCAATGCTCCCGTCACGGCATCGCGCCGGTATGTCGTGAGCAATTCGACGCTACCCGCAAACAGAAAGCGCCCGTCCGGGCTGACGACGATGTCCCACGCCCGAGGGCTCCGCCCGATATGAGACACGCGCCCCAAGAGAGCCCCGCTGGATAGGTCCCGCTCGAGCCCGACAAGCTCATGCCCGGACGCAACTCTAGCGGTGGCATAAATGAACGCGTCATCCGGCGAAACGGCGAGGTTAGGGACGTAGTTGCTGCCCAATGCATACGTGCCGACGTACTCGAGGGCCTGTTCAGCCCATGCGCTCGCACCGCCAAGACCGAGAATGAAGCAGATGGTGGTCAACAAGAGTCTCTGCATGGACCCAGATCCCCGCATCGACTAGGCGCGGCAAAACCCAACTTTGCTCCCCGCGCACGCTCTCCGATTATGTATGACGGTACCAAGTCTCAGCAGCGGTCCTTCCCGCTCGTTCGACGTTCAGTGACCGGGGAGTAGGCGAACTACGCACCACCTTCCGACCCAGATTCTCGGCAGGGCTCTGATCGGCGGGAATCCCGTAGGTCTCGTGACACCTTGGTCCTCTCCCATCAGATAAACCCGGCTTTAAGAACCACCCCGCACTGCCCGGACGTAATGGTGTTCGGGCTTACCCCGGACGCCCACGAAACCGTTGTTGTTGAAATCGACCGTCCAGCTGGCCCACGGGCCAGGGACGTTGGCCGTCGATGACCAGTAGTGACCGATCGAATTGGGGCCGAGGTTCGGATCGAGGCAAGGTCCGCCGCCACTACAGTCGACAATCGACTCCCACTCGCCCTCGGCAACGGCACCGAATTGATCTGGCTTCGCCAGGGTAGGAAGCCGCCAGTCACAACGGCCGGCAAAGCAGTTCGCCCCCCCTCCTGCGACGTCGTTCAAGCCATCCAAGAACAACGTTACGGCGGTTCCGTCGTACCATTGTCCGCCAACACTCCAGGTGAAGCGGTTGTTTACGTTAGTCAAATCCCCGCAATGCGGCCCCCCGGGGCAGTCCGACGCAGCGACGGTCCCGGCTGGAACCCCGGTCTTCTTTTCCCACTCTAACCCGGTCTCGTGATCAATCACGGTCAGCCCGGTATCCTCGAAACGTGGGACACAGCCGCTGGTATCGAAGGTACAAGTCCCGGGGTCGCAAGAGAGCGTTCCGAATGGTTCGCCACTCGCCGTCCGCGAATCACACGTCTCGCCATCGAGATTACCGAAATCACACTGCTCGCCTGGGTCGATCGTCCCGTTGCCGCACACCGGCGGCAGCGTGCCTCCCGACAGCAAGACGGCAAGGTCGTCGCTATCTGCGCTGACCCGCGACTGGATCGCGCCGACATCGCCTGTCGTCGGACACTCGCCGCCCCACCTCGCCTCCGCCTTGGCGAACTTGCCGGTGATCTTGGCGTCACATTTCGCTAGGTCGCTGGTCAGTTTCGCTGAGTCCCCCTTCTTCGCGAACTTCGACTCCGCTTTCATTCGGCAGAATGCGTACTTGGCCGTCCGCCTTAGCTTATCGGCCTCGCACTTCTGCGCGTCCGTCGGTCCCGCTGCCGCTGCGACTCCCGCCAGCAACGCGCTCGTGATCGACAAGACGCCTGCTCGCATCATGCAACTCATCATGGTCCCCGTCCCCCCGTTTCCGATTCCGGATTGCTACATTCCGAGGATCCCTCGGCGATTCACAGAAAGTCAATCAGAGAGTAACACCGAACCGTGGCTTCGATGTGCGCTACACGCCTAGCCAAGCGCTGCTAACCGGGCGGTAAGTCGCCCGGGCGAGGATGTCACCCGTTGCCGACTCGAAGCCTTCCCCATCGTTTGCCCCGGGCAAGCGGGCGCCCGTGTCGGCCCCTGCCAACGGCCCCTGACGGCGTGCGCCGTGCGGTCCCGGAATCCGAGTCCGAAAAAGGGGCGACTTTCACACGCTCACCAGAGCCGCCGTACGCCGTACTTGCCGAAGATGCGGTCCCGCGAGGCGATCGACAGATCGTTCCTCAGCGCTTGGGCGATGAGCAGCCGGTCAAAGGGATCGCCGTGATGGCGGTCCAGCTTTGCCACAGCCGCGGCGTCGAGGAACTCGACCGGAAGCAGCTCGATCCCGTTGACTGCCAATTGGTCCGGAACGAATTTCTCGATCGACTCCGGTAAGCGCAACTTGCCAAGGCCGATCTTGATCGCCATCTCCCAACAGCTTGCCACACTCAGAAAGCACGGGTTCTTGGCCGCTTCGATTTGTCGTCGCACGCGCCGTCCGAGCTTCGGATCATCAGCGACCCACCACAAGAAAGCGTGCGTGTCCAAGAGGATCCGCACTAATCCGGATCATTCACTGCTGAGGAAAGCGCCCGCGGAAGTGCATGTCTGAAGGAACCATTATGCGTCGGCCTTCGATCGCGAGATTACACAGTGTCGGAACTGGGCGACCTCGAAAAGAAGCGTTTGGAGCATGTGCCGCAAGATTTTCCAGCGGCGCCGGCTCAACATCCATGAATAGTGCGGGCTATGAGTACTCGTCGAAATCCGGTAGGGCCGCATCGAAATCTTCCGACATCCAGATTTCGCCCGTCGCCGAACCGGGCCGCCGCTTCGTGCGCCGCTCCACCACAGGAACCAGCTTCACCAAGCGCTTGCCATCCCGAGCAATGACGACTTCTTCCCCAGTCAAGGCTTTCTTGATGAGCTCAGAAAACCGGGCTTTTGCCTCGCTCACATTGACCTGCGTCATCGGATGGTCATCTTAGATGACCATCTCGTGCGAGGCAAGAACTGAGGCGCCCCGCTAGCCGAATCCAACCAGACCCGACAGCGGCCCAACCCTCCCGTCGCCGGCGCCGTCGTTCCGTCCTTCTCGTACTGGTCGATCTACGAACGCCAACTTGAGGAGTCGTACGGTTCGGCGTACGCTCACTCTCGATGAACACCGTGCCGGTCAACGCGTTTCGCGGACTCGCTCGCGCGAGCAGCGACCACGAGCCGCTAGCCTCACGAGCCATCTGAGCTTCGAGCGCTGATGCATTCCTCCAGTCGGTGGAGATCGATTGGCGTCACGGCGCTCTGCGTCGTGACAGTCACGGGTTGCTCGATATCGAAAGCGCCCTTTCGTTATAAACCGACCTACATTCCGGGAGACGAGATCCCGCCTCCATGGAACAACGCAGTCGTCTCTGTCGAGGATCGGCGTAGCGATCGAAGCATTGACGACTTTCTCACTACTGCGGTCGCTCATGCGGTCGGCCAAGGGCTGGCTTCGTACCTCCGAAGCACCGGGCTTGCGCAGACAGCATCCCACAGAATCGATCCCGCCGATTGGTCCGCCGCTGAGCTGCTGAGCCAGGGATACGATGCTCAGCTGTCCGCCACCATCGAGGATCTCCGCTGGGAGATCGAAAACTACCATCAGCTCCAGGCTACGGCCTTCTTCGTAGGCCTACTGACCGGAATCGTCGGCGCCTTGATCATGGCGTCCACGGAAACCGATGTGGACGGTTACGCGAAGATCCACATTCGCCTGACTGACCTCCTGTTGGGCATGTCATTCGCAAAGACGTACGAGGGGCACTGCGAAAAGGAGTGGCCCACCTTCGACTCCGACCAGCCCGACACAAGGAGCCGCATGGTCGTATGCGCATTCGAGATGGCCATCGAAGAGTTGCAAAACGACCTGGAAGCATTCGCCGACACGCTGCACCTCGCCCCTTGCCCCTAGCCGGCTGGGCAGCGACACTCCCGACCGCCTACCGGTGTGGTCCGGCGACGACGGACTCAGAGCCACATAGGGTCGATCGCAAGCAACTGCGATCATGCCCGCGGCTCCCGCAAGACCGGCTCGTTGGGCAATTGTCGACAACTGCCGCTTCGTAGATCTCCGAGAGATCCTCGGTCCGTCGGATCTCCACCACTTCGCAGGCTGCAGCGCGGTCGACGATCGTATAGTGCTGTTTTGGGCGTACGATCTCGTGCTAGCCGGCATGCGACCAGTCGCGTGGGTGGGCGACGATTCCGGCTCGCACCATATTGACGTCGACCTAAGTCATGCAGCGCCAGAGATGCTCGCCGCATCGATCGCGGTAGCGCTGCAGCGGTCCTGCCAGTAGCCACCGAGCCGTTGTTTGCGTCGTCGGCTGTAAGCGCCGGCGAAGCCGCCCTCGAGGAGTTGCATGCTGTCGGCAATCTCCCCCTCGGTGGACACCTCAAAACCGGCCAGTCGTCGACACCCCAAAACCGGCCAGTTGAGGCGGCAGCAAGACGGATTGGTGTTTAGCGTCGCGCGGACT
>JANQHZ010000624.1 GCA_028282445.1 Candidatus Binatia bacterium
CGACTCGAAAAACCGGTTGCGGGAATGCTGCGATGATTCACACTGCAGGTGCTGGGCTCGTCTATAGGTTCTGCCGAAAGACCCGTAGCTCGAGGAGCCGAGGTGCCGGAAGCATCGATCATCGCCAACCGAGAGAGCAGCCACGAGCTCGTCGCGGACGAGGCTAGGCGCTCGGCAACGAGCGGTTCGGCTCTCGACGGGACGTACGCGATCGAGGCGGAGGTGCGCGCCGAGACCGACCGGCTTCTCCTGGTACGCACCAAGCTCATGCTCGCAATGATCGCGGTCGGAATCTCCATGGGATTCCTGACCGACGCCTACCTCGGGCGGCTCTTCGACTACCCGATACGAAACGCGATGCACATCGCCGGCGTCGCCGTCTACCTCGGGTTGCTCGGAGCGTTTCCGTATCTCAGCCGTCACTTCTCCGCACGCTTCCTGGCGTTCGTTGGGGCGGCGCTGCCTTGCCCGATTCTGCTGTCTTTTTCGACGCAAGCACTGTCGAGTGCCGAGCGGATGAACCTCGTCGGCTACACGGTTGTGGTGTTGGGAACGGCGATTCTGCTGCCGTGGGGGATCTGGGCTCAGGCTGCCCTCACCGGAGTCGTGGTCCTCACCATTCTCGCCGGAGCTCTATTCATCGTCGACGAGCGCTTCTTCGACCCGGGGGCGATCCCCGCGATCATCGTGGCCTGCGGCCTCTCCTACTTCGTTGCCTACGTGCTCGAGAAGAACCGCCTGACGCTGGTGCGCCAGCGCCACGCGTTGGCGGCGGAGCGCGAGCTCGCGGAGCGTCGCCGGGTGCAAGCCGAGGCGCTCGCCAAGGACCTCGATGCGTATGCGCACACGGTCGCCCACGATCTCAAGACACCGGTGTTCGTGATCTCGGGATACAACGACCTGCTGCGGAGCGAGCTCGACGGCAAGGTGAGTGAGACTGCCCGGGAATTCCTCGATGCGACCGGCAAGGGATGCGAGAAGATGACCGAGATCATCAACGAGATTCTCCTCCTCGCCAGTGTCAGGAAGTCCGAGGATGTCGCTCGCGGGCCGCTCGACATGGCGCATATCGTCGCTGAGGCGCGCACCCGACTGACCGGCAAGATCGAGGAGTCGGGCGCCGAGATCGCCGTTCCCGACATTTGGCCGCAGGCGGTCGGCCATCCTCCATGGGTCGAAGCGGTTTGGACCAACTACATCAGCAACGCGATCAAGTACGGCGGCTCTCCGCCGCGGATAGACATGGGTGCCGATCGCCGACCTGACGGATCGGTTCACTTCTGGGTTCGGGACAACGGCGAAGGGCTCGGCGAAGAGCAGTTGGGGAAAGTGTTCGACGAGTTCTCGCGAACCGAGCCCACCAAGGCGGAGGGCCACGGTCTCGGTCTGTCGATCGTTCGCCGCGTCGTCGAGGCTCTGGGCGGAGAGGTTACGGTCGAGAGCCGCGTCGGCGAAGGCAGTACCTTCGGGTTCACCTTACCGCAGGCGAAGGGTGTATCGGGGGCCGCCGGCAAGTCCACCGAGTCGCCGTCCCGCGTGACGATGGTCGATTCCTCCGACTTGCGTCGCGCGTCCAACTGACCCGGCGCACACCGCTCGGCGATCGCCGGGGGCGTTGCCGTTGCGAGGGTTTCGATTCGCCGGCGCATCGCATAGGGAGGAAGGTCGAAAAACAATCCACGGAGGAAGACCTAAATGCCGACTCGTTATCCTCAGGAAGTCGCTCTTCGCGACGGCCGCCGATTGCTCGTCCGTCCGTTCACCGCCAACGACACCCAGCCGCTTTGGGAGTTCTTTGAGCGCCTTCCGGGTGAGGTGCGCCGCTTCGCCTGGGATCGGATCGACGATCGAGCCACGGTCGAGAAGTGGGCGCAGAACGTCGATTATGACCGGGTCTTCCCGTTGTTGGCTCTCGACGGCGGCCGGGTTGTCGCCGACGCGACCCTACACTACCGCCAGAGCGGGCCGCTGCGTCTGGTCGGTCGAATCAAATGGCTGGTCGATCCCGAGTGGCGCAACGTCGGCTTGAGCACCGCCCTCATCAATCAATTCATCCGGATTGCTCGCGAGAACGGCTTGCGCCATCTGTCCACGTTGCTGATATCCGACCTCGAAGCCAAATCGATCGAGGTTCTCAGCGGCCTCGGGTTCGAACCCACCAGCCTGCCCGGCTACGGCGTCGATCCCGACGGCGGGGCGCACGATATGACCTTCATGATTCTCAAGCTTTGAGTGGTGCAATCGAACGGGGAGCCGGAGAATCCCTGGCTCAAGTCGGGTTTGACCCCTTCGGAGATTGGTGAATAGTGGAGCTGGGAGCTCGACCGTGGCCGGTCGAGCTCTTCAACCAACCCGGAGGTGGATGCAATGGCGAAACTCAATCGGGACCGGATCCAAGATGGCGAGGGTTCGCTGACTCGACGGCGTGCGCTGTCCGGCGCTGCCGGACTTGCCACCACGCTGCTCGCTGGTCGCGCTCTCGCCGCCGATGCGGGACACGCTCATGGAGGCGACCACTACACACCGGGGGTGCGCAACAAGAAGCACCCAGCGCTGGTGGCTGCGGTCAACGACTGCACGTCGAAGGGCGAGGCGTGCTTGAGTCACTGCATGGAGACATTCGTGCAAGGCGACACGATGATGGCCGAGTGTGCCGACGCGGTGCAGCAGATGCTTCCGGTTTGTCGCGCGATGTCTTCGCTCGCGGTCTATGACTCCAAACATCTGTCCGATCTTGCCAAGGCTTGTATGGGCGTCTGCACCGACTGTGAGAAGGTTTGCCGCGACCATGCCGAGCACCAGCAGGAGTGCAAAGACTGCGCGGATGCCTGCCTGGCGGTGATCGCCGAGTGCAAGAAGATCGTCGGCTAGAGGTCCGGCCGAAAAATGGACTCCGGCTGCAAATCGCCATGCATCCACGACCGTTGCGTCGCGAAACGCTCGACGTATCGAGAGATACGCCTTCGCATTTCACTCCTTGCGCTCGCGGCGCCTGCCGATTTTCGCCTCGGAGCCATTTTTCGGCCAGACCTCTAGTGGGCCGTCCTGCTGTTGGACGGACTGCTAGCGCCGGTCGGCGAGGTGGCGCGCCCTATGCGCTGCGCCGCATCGTGGTGTAGAACGTTCTCGATGCCAGCGCCGATTCCCACGAACGTTGTTCCCAGCGCGCGTTTGTCGCGACTCGCGCCCAAGGCAGTAAGCGATGAGTTTCGCAGCTTGTTGGACGAGGGGATGCCCATCCGCTCGGTCGGCACCACGCGGCGCAACCCACGGCGGTTGTTGTCGGCGGGATACGAGCCGTCCTTCAAGGCGCGTCTGTTCGACACCACTTTCTACTTCAGCAATCTCCGCCAGAATCCGGACATTCGTTTTCTCGTCACCTTCCTGGTGCAGCCGCTCGGCGACGGCCGCGTGGCCTTTCCCCGCCTGTTCTACAAGGATGCCTCCTTGATCTGGCGTTCGGCTTCGCACTTCACCAAGGAGTGGATCGGCAAAGGCGACATCAAGTGGGTGGTCGAGGACGGCGAAGACGCCGCGTACTCTGCCGAAGAAACGACCGACCTGCCGTTCGAGTTGCAGGACGCGGTCGAGAAGGTTTGCCGCCAGGCGGAGGACATTCCGCTTGACAACAAAGCGCTCGGCCTGGTGCTGCGCGAGGCGCCGATCGGAAGGGTTCCCGCCTACCGCGACTTCACCGAGCC
>JANQHZ010000626.1 GCA_028282445.1 Candidatus Binatia bacterium
GGACGCGTCGCCCGTCGAGGCGCAGGCGTCCGTCCGCCCACAGGCGAATCGCCTCGGGGTACAGCCGGTTTTCGGCGTGGTGCACCCGCGCCGCGAGGCTGTCGGGGGTATCGTCGTCCTCGACCGGTATGGCCTTCTGCAGGATGATCGGGCCTTGGTCGTACTCGTCGTCGGCGAAGTGGACGGTGCAGCCGGACAACTTGACCCCCGATTCGATCACGGCGCGGTGGACCCGGTCGCCGTAGAAGCCGGATCCGCAGAACGCCGGGATGAGCGCCGGATGGATGTTCATCACGCGAAGGTGAAAGCGGCGGCGTGGCTCGAAGAGGGAGAGGAAGCCGGCGAGCACGACCAGATCGATGTCGTAGTCGTCGAGCCGCTGGTGCAGGGCGTCGTTGAAGGCGGTGCTGTCGGCGAAGCCTTTGCGCGCGATTGCGTGCGACGGGATGTCTGCAGCGGCGGCGCGCTCGAGACCTTTCACGCCCGCGCGCGACGAGATGACGGTCACCACCTCGGCGGCGAGACTGCCGGCGGCGATCTCGTCGAGCAGATTCTGCAGGGTCGTGCCGCCGCCGGACAGGAGTACCGCGAGCCGGACCGGACGTCCCAAGGGGCGGGTTGGCGGTGATTCCGGAGCCGTCATCGGAAGATTGCCTTTGGCAATGGGCTGAGGCTAAGGCGAGGCTGAGGGTGGTGGTCGCGCAAGGCGCGACTGCTGTTGCCGGGTTTCCGATGCATGCCGACCTTCCTTAGCCTCTGCCTCGCCTTGGCCTCAGCCTTCTACCGGGTGTTCACTTCGGTGGGTTCGCAGGTCCGGTTGTGTCTGCCCATCTGGTAACTTCCTCACTGAAAGATCGTCCGTCGGTACGCGCGCAGCTCTTCGATCGACTCGCGGACGTCGTCGAGCGCGAGGTGGGTGTTCTTCTTCTCCGGGACCGCGCTCGGATACCAGCGGCGGGCGAGCTCTTTGATGCTGCTGACGTCGACGATGCGGTAGTGCAAATAGCCCTCGAGTGTCGGCATATAGCGCGCGAGGAAGCGGCGGTCCTGCCAGATCGAGTTGCCGCACAACGGTGAGCTTCGCTCCGCGGTGTGTTGGCGGACGAACTCGAGCGTGAGGCGTTCCGCCTCGGCCAGGTCGGTCTTGGAGTTGCGCACCCGCGCCGTCAGTCCGGAAGCGGCGTGATGCTCGCGATTCCAGTCGTCCATTGCGTCGAGCAGCTCGTCGCTCTGGTGGATGGCGATGACGGGTCCCTCGGCGACGATGTCGAGCTCGCTGTCGGTGACGATGGTGGCGATCTCGATGATGGTGTCGCGTGCGGGATCGAGACCGCTCATCTCGAGGTCCATCCAGACTAGGTTTGGGATCGCGTCGCTCACGTGTTGGTGCTCCGTTTGTGGTGCAGGTTTAACGGGGGGGCGCGGGGATGTCGATATGCGTCGCGGGATGCGACGCGAGGCCAAAGCGCCTTCGGCGCGGCCAAAGAACGCTTCGCGTTGGCCAAGAACGCTTCGCGTTGTCCCAAGGGCCTTTGGCGCGTCCCGAGACGCTTCGCGTCGTCCCGAGCGCCTTTGGCGCGGCCGGAAATAGAAACGGCCGGGGTTGTTGGCCCCGGCCGTTGGTTTTGTTGGGTGTTTTTGCGCTCTTACTGTTCTTGGGTGCCGGTGCGGCGCAGGGCCCAGAAGAGGGCGAGCGTTAGAGCGGCGATCATCAGGAGTCCCGCCGGTGAGGTCGGGGCGGATACCACTGGGATCGGAGCGCGGGTGCGGGTTGCCGTCGGCGTGAACGTCGGACCTGCCGTCGCCGTGTCGACCGGGGTGTTGGTGATGGTCGGCGTTTCGGTGAGGGTCGGGGTCTCGGTGACCGTCGGGGTCTCCGTCACCGTCGGCGTGCTGGTCGGCGTCGACGTCGGACCTTCGGTTGCCGTTTCGGTCGGCGGCGGGCTGGTCGGCGTCTCGGTCGGGACCGGCGAGTTGGTCGGAGTATCGGTGAACGTCGCGGTCGGCGCGTCGGTCGGAACTTCGGTCGGAGTATCGGTCGATACCGGGGTGTTGGTCGCCACCGGTGTGTTGGTTGCGACCGCGGTCGCCGTTTCGGTGGCAGTAGGGACGGCGACTCCGTTGATTGTCAGCTGGCCGTTGTTGGTTGTGACAGGGACCTGGAGCGGCCCGTTGGCGGCGGTCACATCGCTGAGCGTCAGCGGGAAGGTACCGGTCGGCGCTGCGGCATCGACATCGAAGCTCCAAACCGCGATTGGACCCGACCCGTCCGGAATGGTGATCGCGCCAGAGGCGTCGGAGATGTTGAACTCTATGCGGCCCTCGCCGGGACAGAAGTTGCCGGAAATCATGGGGTCGCCGGTGGTGCGGCCTGCTTCGACGACATCGAGATTCGTGAGCGCCGAGCAGAGGCTGGTGTCGAAGTTGATCGAGAAGGTGAATACTCCGATGCCGTCGCTCGCGTCCGGTGTCACCAAGTCCATCGAGATCAGAACATCAACACCGGTGTCACCCTGCGTGGCAACCGCCGACCCGACCGTTAGATCTCCGGAGTTGTCGATGGGACCGGCGTAGCCGGCCGTCGCGGCGAGTGTGACGGCCAATCCGACCGCGAATTGCTTGAGCCTGCTCATATGTCGAGCCCCCATTAGATCTTCTCCACCAAACGAACCGACCACGGCTCGTGCCTCCGGTCAACCGGCAAAAAGCGTGGCTTGTGTACCATGTGCCTCGTTTC
>JANQHZ010000633.1 GCA_028282445.1 Candidatus Binatia bacterium
GCTCCAACAGCGGCTGGTGGCGAGCCGCGACGCGGGCAATGAAGTCGTCGACCACCGCCCGCCAGAGGTCCTCCTTGGTACCGAAGTGATGACGGATCATCCCGTGGGTCGTCCCCGCGGCGATGGCAATCTCCCGCAGGCTGGTCGCGCCGAAACCGTTGGCGGCAAACTGCCTGCCCGCGACGTCCAAGATTCTCTGACGCGTCCGGACGGCAACTTCGGCCGTCTGCTTGCCTCTTTTCTCACTCATCTTGCACCAGATACTATCCAAGCGTATAGCATAATACCACAACCCCCCAATAGAGGGTGTCGAAAAACGAAATCACACGGAGAACGAGCGAGTATCCCTATCAAGGCTGAGGCGAAGGCGAGGCTCAGGCTGAGGATGGTAGGGATGCATCGGGCAATGCCATAGCCGTCGCGCTCCGCGCGACCACCACCCTCAGCCTCGCCTCCGCCTCAGCCTTAGCCTCGATCACCAATTCAATGACGAGAAAATCGACAGCCCCCAATAGCGGGGTCTTGATTCAGCGAACGACCGGACACCGTGCTCGGTCGAGGGGAGACGGATATCCAATGATCGCGAACCCGAGCAAGAAGCGCGGAAGCACACCACCCTGGACGGCTCTGGTCGCAGCCGTCGCGCTGTGTATCGCCGGTGGAACGGCGCTGAGCGGCTGCGGTGACGATGACGGCGGCGACGGCGCGCCGAATGCCGGCCCGGTCCGCCTACGCAGCATCGACGGACTGCGCGACGAGGTGATCGTCGAAGACGACGTCGGGGTGGTGGTGCGGGACGGCACCCGTCTTTCCGCCAGGGTGTTCCGACCGGCGAGCGAGGGGACCTTTCCGGTCATCATGGCCCTCACCGCCTACGGCAAGGACAGGGGGCCGGACCAATACCCAGCGGCGATCGAGCACGCGCAGCTGCCCGGTTTCGAATTCGGCACCATCGAGGTGAGCGAATGGACTTCATGGGAGGCCCCCGACCCGGCTACCTGGGTGCCGCTCGGCTACGCGGTGGTCTACCTGGACGTGCGCGGCTACTTCGACTCCGAGGGCGAAGCGAGCGTAATCAGCCCTCAGGATGGCGTGGACTTCTATGACGCGATCGAGTGGGCCGGAGCACAAGAGTGGAGCAACGGCAATGTCGGTCTCATGGGCGTTTCGTACCTGGCCATTTCGCAGTGGGTCGCCGCGACCGCGAACCCGCCCAGCTTGAAGGCGATCATGCCCTGGGAGGGACAGACGGACGCCCTTCGCGAGGTGCTCTATCACGGCGGCGTCCCGGAAACGGAGTTCGTCGAGTTCTGGATCAATCGAGTCAACGACGGAGCGAATACGCCTCCGCTGCCACCCACGGAGGTCATCCTCGCTCTTCATCCGGATCTACAACAACTGCGGCCCTTCATACCGCCCGCCGGCATTGGGCTCGACCAGGTCACGGTCCCCGCGCTCATCTGCGCCAGCTGGTCGGATCACGGGTTGCACACCCGGGGCTCGTTCGAGGCATACAAGCAGATCCGGTCCGAGCAAAAATGGATCTACAACCACGGCCGGGCAAAGTGGGACGTCTTCTACAGCGACGAAGCGATCGCCGCTCAGTTGCAGTTCTTCGACTACTTCCTCAAGGGAGAGGACAACGGCATGATCGAGGTGCGCCGCATCCGTCTCGAGGTTCGTGACAGCCTCGACGAGTATCGATTGCGCTACGAGGACGAATGGCCGATCGCCCGCACCGAATACCGAGAGCTGTATCTCGACGGCGCTTCCGCGACGCTCGCCGAAGACCTACCCGCGGAGACTTCCACGGCAAACTACGCACCGCTGTCGGAAGCCGCGACCTTCACTCTCACCTTCGACGAGGACGCCGAGCTGACCGGGAACATGAAACTCAAGCTGTGGGTCTCCACGACCGAGGGGACAGATATCGATCTCTTCGTCGGGGTCGAGAAGCTGAACAGACAGGGACAGGTCGTCCACTTCCACGGCAAAGCCGGCTTCGCCGAGACTCCAGCCGCACTCGGCTGGCTGCGCGTATCGGAGCGCGCGCTCGACACCGACCGCTCGACTCCGTCGCAGCCGTGGCTCTCCCACGACAACCCGCAACCGCTCACGCCGAACGAAATCGTTCCCGTCGAGGTCGAGATTCTTCCGAGCAGCACTCTTTTCCGCGCCGGCGAGTCGCTGAGGCTCGTCGTCCAGGGACGCGACCTCTTCGAGCACCCGTCGCTCGCACACAACCACTCCGACGACGTCAATCGGGGCACCCACTCGATTCACACCGGCGGCGAGCTCGATTCGCACCTCCTGGTGCCGGTCATTCCCTAACCGTTGACGAATGAACCCGATTACCTATTTCCCGGTCGCGACCCAGCACCAGTTCGCGCGAAATCGCGAGCTGGTTCGCGGCAAGCCGTACGAACGGTATTTCAGCGGCGACCTGTGGCTACACGACGACGCGATGCCGGCACTACGCGCGCCAATGGACCGTTCCAAAGTCGTTCGCCCAACACCATCCGAGCTCAACTCGCTCTTGGATCCCGGATACCACGCGGTCGAGAACGGCTTCTGTGAGCTGGCCGACGGATCCGCCTACGTCGCCAGCCTGGTTCCCTTTCCGGGATGCACCGGAGACATGTTTCGATGGTGGTTCTGGTGGCACTCCGTCGAGCCGGCCCGCTACACCCTGTGGTACCCACACAACCACATCTGCGCGAACCCGGTCGATCGCAGCGTCCTGACCCAACCCGGACTCAGCCACGAGCAGAGGTACATCGGCCAGACCCACCGCGTCGACGAGTACATCGGGCCGGATCTATTGCGGATCGCGATCACCTTCGTCGATCCGTCGGAGCTCGGCTTCGACACGGCCCGCTTTGACGACGCGGGCATCGTCGGACACGCCTGCGCCCGCGTCGCTCTGCGCCGCCCGCCCTTATCCGCCGCCACGATGGTGCATCTCGCGCGGCGCACCGTCGACGGCTTCGAGCTGCGCAGCCGCTACTGGATCGGCCACGACGCCAGCCTCCAGCTCTTCGATCGCAGAGTAGACCTCAACCCGGTGGCAACGGCACTGGGTCTGAAACGAGCCCTCAGTGGCGAAAGAGTCGCGTACGAGCAGTACCTGCACGACCAGATCGAGTTCACCCACCTGTCGACCTTCCTCGCCCCTCTCTACGAAGAGCTCGGCCCGACATCCGCCACCGATCAGTAGCTACGCGGCAGCTTCAGTACGTGCTCGGCGACGTAGTTGAGCGCCATTTCGTTGGATACGGGAGCGATGCGCATGAGCCGTGACTCCCGCCAGTAACGCTCTACATGATACTCTTTGGCGTAGCCGAAGCCGCCAAAGGTCTGGAGCGCGCGGTCGCAGGCGCGAAACGAAGCCTCGCCGGCGCGGAGCTTGGCCATGTTGGCAAGCGCTCCCACATCGCGCTCTCCCGCATCGTAGGCCCACGCGGCCTTCTGCCACATCAGATCGGCCGCCTCGAGCTCGGAGTAGGAGTCGGCGAGCGGGTGAGCGATCGCCTGATTCGCCCCGATCGGTCGATCGAATACGACGCGTTCGCAAGCATACCGACTCGCACATTCTATGGCGCGCCGTCCAATACCCACCGCCTCGGCCGCGATCACGATGCGCTCGGGGTTGATCCCATCGAGCAAATGGTAGAATCCGCGACCGACCTCACCGACGACGTCTTCGTCGAGAATCGGCAGGTCGTTGATGAAGACCTCGTTCGAGTTCACCGCGTTGCGCCCCAGCTTCGGGATCTCCCGAATCTCGCAGTGCTGGCGATCGAGATCCGCGAGGAAAAGCGTCATCCCGTCATACGGGCGTTTGCATTCTTCGCGCGGCGTCGTTCGGGCCAGGAGCAGAATCTTCTGCGCCTGCTGGGCCTTGGTGTTCCACACTTTCTTGCCGTTGGCGATCCACCGATCGCCGTCGCGCACCGCGCTGGTGCGAATGCGCGACGTGTCCGTGCCGGCGTCGTCCTCGGTCACGCCAAACGATACGTGAAGCTCACCGCTCGCCGTCGGCGGCAGATAGCGTCGCTTCATTTCCTCCGAACCGTGATGGATCACCGGCCCCATCCCGAAAATCGAAAGGTGCAGCGTCGATGCGGCGTTCATCGCACCGGCGCTCGTCGCGACAGCGCGAAGCAGCATCCCGGCAGCGACGACACCGAGGCCGGCGCCGCCGTACTCGGACGGCACCAGGACCCCTAGCCATCCCCCCGCCGCGAAGTCGTTGTAGTACTCCCAGGGAAACTCGTGGCCCTCGTCGCGCTCGCTCCAGTACTCGTCATCGTACCTCGAAGCCAGACGGGTCGCCTCCGACACAATATTCTCGCTGTCCTGGTCGATTCGAAAATCCATTACCCTTCCTCGCGGCTGTGGGCGGCGCGCGGTCGTCTTTGACAGGGATCGACGCAAGCCCGCAGAGTTTGTCCGACGCTCAAGTGTTGACAGTGCCGCAAGGCGCTGTCCAATGTGCAGTCCTATCGGTGTGGGGCTCCGAACGATGAGGAGGTAGTTGTGAAGAGACGTTCGACCATCGTCGTGACGGGACTCGTAGCTCTAGCCGCGAGCGCGTTCGCGCAGTCACAGACGCCGGAACCGCGCAAAGCCCCGGCCGCCATGAGCGTGGAAGACATTGGGGCCTGCATGAGGGCCAATATCGTCGATCGCGGGTCGATGCGCGACTTCGAGGTTGCGTCGACCGATCGCGAGGGCAAGGTCAGCTCGTTCAAAGCGAAGTTGTTTTGGAAACCCACGGCGGACACGGACGAGACCAGGATGGTCCTCCAGGTCGTCGCCCCGGAAACCCACAAGGGGACGTCCTACCTGGTGGTATCACCCGACAAGGGCGAAGAGCTCGCGTACGTGTACCTGCCTGCGCTCGACCGGGTGCAGCCCGTGAGCGGCGGCAACATGTCGCAACCGCTCTGGGGTACGGACTTCACCATTGCGGAAGTGAAACAGGTTCAGGGACTGTTCCAGCAGGGGGACACCAAGCGGCTCGCGGACGAGAAAGTCTTCGACCGTGACGCCTTCGTCGTCGATACGGTGACCGACCTCGGCCAGACCGGGTACACCCACGTGACCTCGTACGTCGACCAAGAGACCTGCACCCTGCTCAAGTCCGAGCTGTTCGCTCGCGGCGACGGCCCGCGCAAGGTGCTCGAGGCCTCGATGTCCACGCTGCTCGAGGTGGAGCCGTGGTGGCTGATGCTGGGCTACAAGATGCGCAACCTCGAATCCGGGACGCAGACCGACCTCAAGCTCAGCGACCTCTTCCTGCTGGAAGTGCTGCCGCACCACCTGTTCACCCCGGAGGGCTTCTTCAAGCCGCAGATATGATGGCGGTCGGCCGGGCGTCGGCGTAAATGCCCAACCGATTGCAATACTGGGCCGCGGCCCGAGCGCCGTGGCTGCTGGCTCTAACGGCGGCGCTGACGCTGCTCGCGTTTGGGCAGTTGGTGAACTTGGGCGACGGGTCGATCAACCTCGCTATCGACCCATCGTTCGAATCCGTCGCGATCCAGGACGATTCCGCTCGCGCGCATAGCGAAACGGTGCGTCGTCGCTTCGGCGGCGGCGATATCATTCTCGTGGTGCTGAAAGTCACTGATGGCGACCTCTTCAACACCGAGACACTGGCCTCTGTCGCGCGGCTGTCCGACCGACTGGCAGCCATCGAGGGCGTCGACTCCGTCCGCTCGCTGAGCAATACGGCGATTCCCTTCGTCGACGACGGGGTGCTGCGCTACGTGCAAGCCGACCGCAGCGCATTATCGGACCCGGGACTTCCCAAGCAGTTGCAGCGAGCCACCGCAGCAAACGATCTCGTCGCCGGACAACTCGTTTCTCGAGCAGGCGATGCGGCGGCGATCGTCCTCGGCCTCGGCCCGCGATCCCGACGCGACCCACAGCGAAATGCCATGGCCGCCCGCATTCGAAAGATCGTCGACGAGGAATCCGCCAGCGGCCTTCGAGTCCACGTCACCGGCCCGGCGATGATCCGAAGTGCTATCGCGGAATCGGTGTCGCGCCAACTTCGACAGATCGTGCCGCTGATCGTCGTCATCGTAACCGGACTGCTCGCGCTCGCTTTCCCAACCCTGCACGGAGTCGTCCTGCCGATCGCCACCATCGTGATCGCGCTGCTCTGGACCATGGCAACCCTGAGCGCGGTCGGACGTCCGCTCAACTTGGTGACCGCCCTGGTCCCCCCGTTGCTGGTTACCATGGGGCTCGCTTACTGCGCGCACGTCCTGTCCGAGTTCGAAGCTCTGGTCCGCGGCGACCACTCCGCGCGAGCAGGCGGATCGAACGATGCGATCGAACGCATCGCCCACCTGCTCAAGGAAGTCTCGGTGCCGGTTGCGGTTACCGGCTTGACCACCATCGCCGGCCTGCTGGCCCTCCTGCTCAACGAGCAGCAATCGATGCGGGAGTTCGCTTGGTTGTCCGCGCTCGGCACCTTCTACCTGGTTCTCCTGTCGTTGGTATTCGTCCCGGCAGCACTGCGCTACGCAACGCCGAGCGACCCTGGAAAACCGCTCCCGGCGACACGACTATTCGAAGCCGGCAGCCAGTGGCTGGTCCGCTTCGATCAGCGCTGGCGTCCGCAGATCCTCGCAGCGGCCGCGGTGGCCTTCGTCGCGGCGCTGTACGCCGCCGCGCACATCCAAGTCGGCGATGTCCTGGTCGGGGTGTTCCCCAAGGACTCCCGTATCCGCTTGGACTACGACCAGGTCAACGCGGCGATGGGCGGCGTCAACCCGCTCGAAATATCGATCGAGAGCAGCTCTGCGGACACCTTCACCGACCCATCGGTCATTCGCATACTGGATGCGCTCTCTTCCTGGCTCCGAGCTCAGCCCGAAGTTGGAGCGGTGACGGGGCTCGCGGACCACGTTCGGCTCCTGAACCGGAGCCTTGGCGGAGAGAACGCGCGCGGCGTACCGACGTCGCGCGACGCGATTCGCCAGATGCTGTTCGTCGGCGATAACGAGTTGCTGCGCACTGTGGTGAACTCCGACCGTTCGTCGACCCTGATCCGTGCACGCCTGACGGTTGACGACACCGCTGCGATCAGCAGCCTGATCGAACGCCTGAGACCGCGTCTCACGCTGCTACCGGAGAACCTCGACGCCCGCATCCTCGGCAGCTCGGCGACGCTGGCCGAGTCGGTACGAACCGCGACGTCGGGTCAGCTTCACAGCGTGGCCCTGGCACTCGGGTTGATCTACATCTGCCTGTCGGTGCAGTTCATGTCGCCACGCATCGGCCTACTCGCCGCACTGCCCACGACCTTGCAAACCGCTCTCTACTTCGGTGCGCTCGGAATGATCGGCATACGGCTCAATCCAACGACGCTGCTGGTCGAGTGCCTGGTCCTGGGGCTCGCGGTCGACGACACCATCCACTACCTGTCGCGCTTCAACAGCGCCGCCAAACGGTACGGATCGGAAGCCGTCGCCGCCGCTGCTGCCCTGCGAGCGGTACTCCGTCCGGTCACCCTGACCAAGGCCGTGCTGGCACTCGGTTTTCTGACCATCGTGTTCGGCGAGCTACGCAACCAGGCTCAGTTCGGCCTCTTGGCGGCAATGACTCTTGCCGGGGCGTGGCTCGTCGACATCTTCGTAACCCCTGCCTTCGTGAGCCGCCTGCGCATCGTCACGCTGTGGGACACACTGCGCCTCAATCTGGGAGACAGGGTTCAAGAGACCATCCCGCTCTTCGCCGGCCTGACCGACCGCCAAGCCAGAATCTTCGCCCTGATGGCCAATCTCCACCAGGTACCGGCGGGCACACGGCTGCTCACCGAAGGGGAGGAATCGGGCAGCATCTACGCAGTCGTCGAAGGCGAGCTCGCGGTATCGGTTTTGCGCCAAGGCGAACGGCTCGAGATCGCGCGACTTGGACGCGGGGCAATCGTCGGCGAGCACGGCTACTTCGGCCAGAAACGCAACGCCAATGTCGATGCCGTCACCCAGACGCGATTACTTCGCTTCGACGAGACCGACCAGGAACGCCTCTGCAAATCCTACCCCGCAATCGCAGCGCGGGTTTTCCTCGCTCTCAATCGACTGCAGGCACAGCGCCACACTCAGGGCGCGCCCGAGCCCGAGTTGGCTTGAGGCCTGGCCCATCGACGCCGGGATAGCACCGAATTGGAACGATCGAACGGTGGCGTTTTTGTTCGCACCGCACGCCGGCGCGACAAGTGCGTGACCGTTCGGGGTCGACCCGTCCGGTCGCGCCGAGCACTCAATCCGGCGCCGGCAAGGGGACGATCTGCACGTGGCCTCCGCCGCTGGCGCCGTGAATCCCGATCTCGACCAACACCTTTTCGACCTGCTCGGCCTCTGCTTCGACCACGCCTACGAAGAAGAGAATCGAGCTACGTCGACGAGTCCGGCGCTTTGAGAAGGCCACGAGGCGGTCACGACAAGCCTCGTCCTGAAGGTCGGCGACGAGAACGGTCTCCCCGTAGGCGATCTTGCCGCGTGCCGCGTTTCTGCGAACGATCTCTGGAGCTTTGCTCGCATCGGCAACGGCGCGCGGAGCCTTGTAGCCCAGTCCGACCATGTGGGCGTCGAGCTGACTACGAAGATGCTCGCGCAATGCGGCTTCGCCCCTCCTCATCGCCCCGCGTCCTGCTTCGTCGTGCTGTCTTTGAATGACATCGAGGGCTGTTTTCTTGGATCGGGCGCTAGCGCCCGCATCGCGGGAAGTCGGCGATGTCGCCGCATGAACGCCGGAGCAGGGTCTGGATCGGTTGCGGAGCGCTCGACGAAAGGGCTGCGGACGCCGAATTCTGACGATACGCGAGCGTCGTCGACGAAACAACACCGCCCTCGGCACGGCCTGGGCGGCGTCATCAGAAACGGTGGTGGGTCGGCTCGATCCTCGATACCAGAACAAACCCGTCCCCCTCCGGGGTGTCGAAAAATCAAGCATACCGAGGTGAGCTCACGATCACCAAGGCTGAGGCGGAGGCGAGGCTAAGGCTGAGGATGGTAGGGATGCATCGGGCACGGTAATCGCCGTCGCGCTCCGCGCGACCACCACCCTCAGCCTTCGCCTCGATCCGATTTAGGTGAAGAGAAAATGGACAGCCGCTTCCAAAGGGTCAGAGAATCGACGCAATCGAACCCGCGAAGCGCACGCCACCCGGATGAAACGCGTGCCGGGAATCTGTATATTCCCGCTACCGAACGTCGCCACGCCGCGATCGCCCCTGCGGACGCCGGCCGCTGCGCTTATCGCCCACAAAGACCACATCGAGGGAGCCCCGCATGAATCGTCGTATCGCAGGAATCGTCGCCTCACTTTCGTTCGTCCTCTTCGCCGGCGCCGCCCACGGCCAGGCGGCATTTCAGTTCAGCGTCCCCGGCTTTCGCGCGCCGAACAACCCGGAGGTCAGCGGAATTCGCCTCTCGCTCCTGCACGGTACGAATCAAAGCCAGCGCGGCATGGACCTCGGGCTCTTCTCGATGAGCGAGACAGGA
>JANQHZ010000765.1 GCA_028282445.1 Candidatus Binatia bacterium
GACGGCGTGAAGGGGCCGGTGCAGGTGAGTTTCGCCGTGACGCGGGTCGAGCGCGAGGTGGTCGAGGTGGCGCGCCGTCGCGCCGAACGACTCGGCTCCGGATTGATGCGCTTTTCGCTGCTCAGCCTCCCCGTCAACCTGCAGAACGTCTACCGCGTGTTGTTGATGATTCCGCTCGGGGCACTGCTGATCGTGGTGCTTCGCAACGTAATTGGGCTGCGGACCTTCGGTACGTTCATGCCGATTCTGATCGGTTTGGCGTTCCGCGAGACCCGCCTCCTCTGGGGAATCACGCTCTTCGTCCTGCTCGTCGGGATGGGGCTGTTGTTTCGTTTCTATCTCGAGAGACTGCGTCTCCTGCTGGTGCCGCGACTTGCTGCCGTACTGACGATCGTCGTCATCTTGATGGCGGCGGTCAGCGTCATGAGCGCTCAGGTCGGCATCCAGGGCGGGTTGTCGATCGCCTTGTTCCCGATGGTGATTCTGGCGATGACGATCGAGAGAATGTCGCTCGTCTGGGAGGAGCACGGGCCGGCGGAGTCGCTCCAGCAAGGTCTCGGCAGCCTCATCGTCGCGAGCCTGGGTTACGTTGTGATGACCAACGAAGGCGTTCAGCATCTGGTGTTCGTCTTCCCCGAGCTCATCCTGGTCGTGTTGGGGATCATTCTACTGCTCGGTCGTTACACCGGGTACAGGCTGTCCGAACTGCTGCGCTTCCGCTCGGCGCTGGAGCCGCCGACGCAATGATGTTTGCACGCCCATCGCGGCTTCGCGCGCTCGGGATCCTGGGTATGAACGAGCGCAACGGCAACTACGTCATGCAGTACAATCCGCGTCGCTTGTACCCATTGGTGGACGACAAGCTCAGGACCAAGCGGCTCGCTCAGCAGAACGGGATCGCGGTTCCCGAGCTCTACGGCGTGGTCGAGTCGCAGCGCGAAGCACGCGACCTGGCGGCGGTCGTGGCCGATCGCGAGAGTTTCGTCATCAAGCCCTCGCAGGGATCAGGCGGAGAGGGGGTGATGGTGATCACGGGCCGTTCGGGCGCGTCTTACCGGATGTCGAACGGATCCCTGATGCCGGAAGACAACCTCCAGTACCACGTCTCGCGCGTCATCAGCGGTTTGTTCAGCTTGGGGGGCCTCCCCGACAAGGCGCTGATCGAATACATGGTGCGCTTCGACCCGTTTTTCGAGGACATCAGCTACCAGGGAGTTCCGGATATCCGCGTGATCGTATTCCTCGGCGTCCCTGTTGCCGCCATGGTTCGATTGCCGACCCGAGCCTCCGACGGCAAGGCCAATCTTCACCAGGGCGCGCTCGGCGTCGGAGTCAACATCGACACCGGCGAGTCGACCCACGGAGTGTGCGCCAATGCCCAGGCGATCGAGCACCCGGACACGGGAAACCCGATCAGGGGCATCGTCATCCCGCATTGGTCGACCATCCTCGGTCTGGCGGCGCGCTGCGCCGACTTGGTCGGACTCGGCTACCTGGGGGTCGACATCGTGCTCGATCGCGACCTCGGCCCGCTCGTGCTCGAGCTCAATGCGCGCCCCGGCCTCAACGTCCAGCTCGCCAATCGAGTGGGCTTGCTCGATGCACTGCACCGAGTCGAAAATCTCGCGTCGATTCCCACCTCGGTCCCGGCGCGGATCGACCTCGCGCGCGAGATCGCCTCATCAGCCGCTGCCCGCTTCACGGACTCCTAACTGCGAGGGCGGACTCGGGTCAGTATCCGTCGCCGGCGATCAGCCGCTCGACCGCCCGCACGCAGCATGCGTGGATTTCGTTTCGGCAAGCCTGGAAGACACTCTCGTCCTTGCCTTGCGGATCCTCGATGTCGCCCGCCGTACCGGCGTACTGCTTGAGCGTGTAGACAGGAGTTCCCTCGGCCTCGGGAAACCCCTCGGCGATCATCGCCACCTGCTCGGTGGTCATCGCCAGAATGATGTCAGCGGCTTCGACCAGGTGCCGCTGGCGCTTGAGATCTTTGGATACGGTGTCCGGCGAGACGTGGATACCGATATCTTCGAGCGCGAGGCGCGCGTCGAGGGACGCCAGTGCGCCGTCGCGCGCGTAGTAGGCGACTCCGCCGGAATCGAGAGTAAAGCGATTCTCGACACGGCGCTCCTCCAGCAACTTTTGCAGGATCGCCTCGGCCATCACGCTGCGGCTGACGTTGGCGTGACAGACGATCAAAACCGATCGCTTTTTGGAGCCAGTCATCGTCCTGAAGTCAGAAGGGCCGGCGCCGACGCGCCGGCCCTTCTTCGAGTGGCTTCTTCTCCGGCTCTAGGAAAGCGCCGAGAAGACCTTGCCGAGATCGTCGCCGGCGGTGACGCCCTTGGCGAGCTCCGCGTTGAGCTTGTCACCCAGCTCGGCCGGATCCCAGGTATCCTCGCTCTTGACGTGTCCGGCCGTCGTCCACGGGCGCATCAGCCAAACGACGCCGCCGCCGACTCGAAAGACCTGGCCGTGTACGTCAGCAGCCTTGTCGCTGGCGAGGAAGACGATCAGCGGCGCGATGTTCTTCGGGTTGAAGACGTCGAACTTCTCGGCGTCGTCCGGGGCCGCCATCATACCGGCGGTCTGCGGAGTCGCGTCGGTCGTCATGCGTGTGCGCGCCAACGGTGCGATCGCGTTGGCGGTGACGCCGTACTTCGACATCTCCTTGTCGATCGTGATCGCCATCAGCGCAAGCGCTGCCTTGGCGGCGCCGTAGTTCACCTGTCCGGCGTTGCCGAGCAAGCCGGCATCCGACGAGGTGTTGATGATGCGACCATTCAGGACGTTGCCCTTCTTGTGCTCGGTGCGCCAGTACTCGCAGGCGTGACGAGCCATGTTGAAGCTTCCCTTCATGTGGACCGCGATGACCGCATCCCAATCCTCTTCGCCCATGTTGAAGATCATCCGGTCGCGAAGGATTCCGGCGTTGTTGACGACGATGTTGAGCTGGCCGAAGTTGTCGAGGGCGCACTCCACGATGCGCTTGGCTCCGGCGAAGTCCGTGACGCTCTCGCCGTTGGTGACGGCATCGCCGCCGTTCGCCTTGATCTCGTCGACGACCTGCTGGGCGGGGCTGTCGTCCTTCCCGGAGCCGTCAAAACCCGCTCCGAGGTCGTTTACGACGACCTTAGCGCCGTGCTCCGCGAGCAGCAGAGCCTCCTGTCGGCCGATTCCGCGACCGGAGCCGGTGACGATCGCAACTTTGCCCTCGAGCAATCCTGCCATGATGCCTCCTTACTTCAGTTGAATGGAATTATTAGATGCGTGAATCGATGGGGCGCCCGGAGCGGGCGCTGGGCGTCGCGAGCTACGGCAACGAAAGCCGATCGACGCCGAGCAAAATGTCTCGGGTAATCGGCGGGAGTTGTCAAGCTCCAGGGTGCGCGGGAGACAGCTCCCGGAGCGTCGGCGCGAGGCTCGTCGAAGCCACGCCGGAGCTTCGACCGATGCATCAAATATCGTTCAATTTCAGTGATTTTTCTGTCCGAATCGAAAGTCGATTTTGAGTTGATTTACGCGACTGGCAGGCGTAGAACTCGTTTCTCCCCGGCAGTGCCGGGGGAGGATCCTGTGATGCGCTCGTTATCGCTACTGATTGCCACGGCCCTCGGCGTGGTTGCTCTCGCCACCACCGCCGCTCTGGCCACCTCGCCGGCACAACGGTTGCCGTCGGCGATCATCATGTACCCGAACATTCGGGCCGAGGGGGATTTCGACACTCGGGTCGAGATGGTCAACCTCACCTCGCGCGATCAGGTCGTGAAATGTCACTACCTCAAGCCGCCCCTGTGCAGCGGGTCGGATTTCATCGTGCGGTTGACCCCGAACCAGCCGATTTCCTGGATGGCGAGCGAGGGGACGATTGGGGCCGGCTTTCGACCGGTGGCGGTTCCGCCGTTCTTCGGCGAAGGGACCCTGAAGTGCTTCGTCACCCCGGAGGATGACGCCGGGCTCGACCACCAGAACGCCATTCAGGGGCGTGCGATCGTGTACGGGCGAGACGGATACACCGAGAGCTTCGGCGCGATCGGCATCGAGCGGCTGACCCCGGGTGACTTTTCGACCACCTTCGAGCTGGACGGCGTCACCTACGCCCAGTGCCCCGACGAGTACCACTTCACTTTCATCGCCAGCGAGCTCGGCAATCCGGACACCGAGAGTGAGATCATCCTCTCGACCTGCGACGAGGACCTCGAGAATCTGCTCGCAGCCAGCACGGTCGTGCAGTTTCAGATCATCAACGAGTTCGAGCAGATGCTGTCTGCCTCGACCAGCGTCCGTTGCTACGACCGCCAGGTCCTGAGCCGGATCAACTCGGTGTTCAGCTTCGAATCGTTGGGTACGCCGACCGGACAAGTGATCGTGCGAGGAGTTTCCGGCGCCGTGATTGCGGTGATCGTCGACAAGTTCGAGACGCCGGGTGGCGCTGCCGCGGTCGCGGGCAACGAACCTGCGCTGTCGCGCGGGCGGGCGGCGAGGATTCGGATCCCATGAAGGCGCCTTGGATGCGCAGGATCGCAGCCGCATTGCTGGTCTGTTTCGCTTGCGCCGGCGCGCCGGCCCGGGCGGTGGAGATCGACGATGTCGACTGGTCCGCGGTGCTTCGCGCGCTCGGAATCGCTCTCGATTCTTGGCGGCTGTCGCCTTTCCCGCGCATGACGCCGACGCCGACGGTGCCGCCGCCGACGTCGACGCCCATCCCGACGGATACACCGACCTCGACCAATACGCCGACGCGCACTCTGACGTTCACGCCGACGCCGATTCCGACCGAGCCGCAGGCCGGGCAGCTCTCTTTCGGGCCGGCTCCGGGGTTGGCACCGCCGCAGCGGCTTGCTTCGGCCCTGCTCATCTTCCCCTACATCGTCCACAACTCGTCGGCCGACACCCGGGTCACGCTGATCAACATGACCAACCGCGACATCGGCGTGAATTGCTTCTTCGTGCGCGATGCCGGTCCCGTGCTGGGATGCTTCGAGATTGGATTCCGAGTCAACCTCACGCCGCTGCAGCCGTTCTCGTGGTTCGCCGGAGAGGGCACCAACAATCCGTTGACCTTCACGGCGGCGCCGCCCTTCGATGGGGTAGGCGAGTTGCGATGCGCAGTCGACCCGGAGGTGCCTGATCTCGACGCCCACAACGCACTGCAGGGACGTGCGACGGTGTTCGAGGACAGCTCGGGAGATACCGTGGCCTACGGCGCGGTCGGCTTTCAGCGCCGTGTCCCGGGATCGTTTCCCGGGTCGATTCCCCTGGACGGTTTCACCTACGACCAATGTCCGGAAAGGCTCCACTTTCAGGTGCTGAGCCACCAGTCGGGTTCGGTCAGCAGCTTGGTTTTGACCCCTTGCGAACAGGATTTGCTGAGGCAGCTGTCGATCTCGACGGTGGTGCAGATGCAGATCGTGAACGAGTTCGAGCAGGTCTTCTCGTCGTCCACACGCTTCGCGTGTCACGCGGTCATTCCATTTACCAAGTTTTCGACCCTGGGCCGGGCGACGCTCGGGACGGACACGGCGCATCTGGTGCTGCGGGGCGTCTCCTCGCCGCTGGTCGGCATGGTGATCGATCGCTTCCGTGGCGGCCCGGACAACTCGACCCATATTTCCGCGAACGACCCCTACCTCGAGGGCGGCATGCCTTCGACGGTGATCTTCCCGTAGCTCGCGAGCGGCACCGAGGTGTAGGGAGCTGGGCCGCTCCACCGCTCGGAAATCGTTCGTTGCGACCGAACGAGTTCGGGCTATACTCTCCGCAGTTTGTGGGGTAGCTCGTGAGGGAATTCGTTTACGGTGTGATTCTCGGCGCCTCGGCGATGTGGCTGGTCGAGTACTTCGACGCGGCGGGTACTCTGGCGTACCTCAACAGTGCGACGCAGTCCGCTGTCGAGTCGACGTCCGGATACGGCGGCCGCGACGCGCAAAAGGCCTCGAAAGACCGACGCTAGCGCATCGGAGGTCGCATAGGCGCGGCAAGCATCGCGATCAACGGTGTGCCGCACTTCGAGCGCACCGCGGCTTGGACGATCGACCGCGCCTGGGCCCGCGTCATCTCCTCCGCGTTCACCAGCTTCTTGAGCGCGCGCCCGACGCACTTCAGATAGGCCCGCTGGTTGGCCCACGGCCGATCCGGCGCCGGGCCGTTGCAGGGGCAGGCTTGGACGAGGGAGCAACCGTTGGCGAGCGCCGGCGAACCCAAGAGAGTGTCGGGGCATTCATCACAGGCGTCGCCCACCCCGTCGAGGTCGGAGTCTTTCTGAATCCGCTCGGCCTTGTTGGGACATAGATCCAAAAAATCCGGAATCCCATCGCCGTCGGCGTCGGGGGCATCCGTGGTGTTGGCGAATGCGTGCAACTCGATCGAGAGTGCGATGGGCGATTCGGGGGCGGTGGTCAAGGAGAGCCGCAAGCGGCCGTTTCGTTCGGTAGGATGGCTCGTGCTGGTCAACAACACCGGTTGCCCGTTGACGTTGGCATCGAGCACCATCGAGATCTTGTTGCGCCCGAGCCTCTCGAGAAAGCCGGTACCGGAGATGCGGAAGCTCTTGCTGTGCCAGAGGATTCCCGTGACCGCTTCCACGGTGTGCGCGTCGGGGATCGGCATGACGGTCAAGTCAAATTTGCCGTGAAGCTCCTCCGCCCGCGATGATCGGTCTTTCGCGGTGACATGACTCGATGCGCCGAGTAGGAACTCGATGGTTTGCGCCTCGGCCCTTCCGCTCACTGCGATGAGCCATGCCGCGGTGATGGCGACCGCCGCCACCAAATACGTCATGGCGTAGGGGGATCTAGTTCGCATTCCCTGCGAAATCGGCGCCGACCACGCCGACGTCGGTTGCGATGGCCGATGCGGCGAGCCTGCTGCGATGCTCGGCGGGAACAGCAGTCGGTCGAAGGTCAGCTCGTGCTCGTGCGCTCATGCGGTCTGTCGGACCCCTTTGCGACGGGGCTCCCTCGGTCTCGGAGGTCCGGGTTGGCTGCCTCTGCCGCCGATGCCTGGCTCTCGCCTTCGGAGCAGGTTGTGGGCGACTTTCGGTGCGCGCGGTACCGCGGATCCGGTCGGTAGGATAGCGCAACCGCCCGATCCAACGAACCGCGTCGCGGGTTTGACTTTGGGGGTAGCCTCCGACCCAAGCCCTAGCCGTCGGTCGGAGTCCGGCCAGTCAGTGATTGAGTCCGCGTCGGTCGCGTTCTTCGTGGAGCTCTTCGCGGCGCTGGCTCTGACCGTCCCGATTGGCGCCGATTTTTGCGCAGGCGTTCACTCTTGCCCGTGTCGTATCGAGCGTCTTGGCGACTTGTTCCGGGCCGGCACCGCTTTCGAG
>JANQHZ010000647.1 GCA_028282445.1 Candidatus Binatia bacterium
GAAGCGCGCACTTGCGCCAGCGCCGCTTCGTCGAAGCTCTGCGTCGCCGCGACCAATCCGGCGCGTTCGCCGCGCTGCAAAGTGGCGGTATGGATCCCGTGCTTCTCGAGCAAGCCGCGGATATTGGGCTTGGCGAGCACGACGCCGATCGATCCGGTCAAGGTGCCGGGAGCCGCCAGGATACGGTCGGCACCGGCCGCGACGTAGTACCCTCCGGAGCCGGCGACGTCGGACATCGAGACGATGACCGGTTTCTCGGAGCGCGCCTGCTGGGTGGCGCGCCAGATCAGATCCGACGCGAGGGCCGAGCCACCCGGGCTGTCGATGCGGAAGACGATCGCGTCGACCTCCTCGTCGGCGGCGACGTCTTCGAAGATCTTGCGCATCGTCTCCGCACCCATGCTCTCTTCATCGGCGAAGACCCCGTCGACGCTTTCGCCGGTCGTGATCACTCCGTTGCCGTAGACGATCGCCACCCGGCCGGTCGGAGCTTCCTCGCTCGGCTCCGCCTGCGGCGCGAAGTCGTCCGCGTCTACCAAGGTATGACTCTCGCTCGCGAGCTCGGCCTCGATCTCGTCGAGGTAGCGAACGCCGTCGATCAGCCCGCTCTGCTCGAGGTCGGCGACACCGAGCGGGCTGCGGTCGACCACGCGGCGCACGTCGCTCTCGTCGAGCTCGCGAGCGGTCGCCACCGCGGACACGAACTGGCCGTAGAGGCTGTCGAGCAAGGCATTCCCCATCTCGCGATGCGCGTCGCTCATCGACTTGCGCTCGTACATGTCGCCGGCCGTCTTGTAACGCCCGATCTTCACCACCTGCATGTCGACGTCGAGCTTTTCCCATACCCCGCCGAGGAACATGTACTCGGCCAGCAAGCCGCTGAGGACGGCGCTGCCGGCCGGTGGCACGTAGATCTCGTCGGCCGCGGTGGCGAGAAAGTACTCCAGGGTGCTGTTTCCGAACTCGTCCTCCAGGTAGGCGACGACCTTCTTGCCCGCGTTGCGAAACTCCTGCAGCGCCAGGCGAATCTCCTGCGCTTTCGCCCAGCCGACACCGAGCCCGCGGATGCGCACGACCAAACCTTCGACTCGGGAATCGTCGCGCGCCGAACGAATCAGCAACAGCAGATCGATCAGCGACCGACCGTCGGCCCCGGATAGGCGCGTAACCAGGTCGTCGGGTACGCGCTCGTGGTAGACACCGCCGACGTCGACCAGGACGTAGCTGCCGTCGTCAATGTCGACCAGCGGCCCTGCGTCGCTGAACCACCACCAAGCGCCAAACAGAATCGCCCCGACAATCAGCCAACGCCGCCATCGGCGCGGCTTTCTCGCGTCGCTAGCCATGCGCCGATCCTACCACGTAGAGCGCATCTGCACAGCGTGCGCTGGCGCCGCGCGCCATCCGCCGATGGGCGCGAACGTCGGGCGACTCAGCCCTGGCGATTCGCGCCGTCGATGGCGGCACGCTGCTGGCTGTCTTCGCCTTGGCCTTGCTTGCTGGCGATTTGCTTGAGCCAGTACTGAGCGGCTTTCTCGGTCTTCTCGTCTTCGCTGGCAGCGACGAATGCACGCTGTGCCGGCCCCCAACTCTCCGAGTTGGCATAGGCGATCCCGAGTAGGAGCTGAGCGTGGCCGGGGTGACGCAACTCCCCTTTCTCGATCGCTCGCTCGAGAGCCTCTTTGGCTTCGCTCCACTCCTCGCGATCGACGTGGAGCTGCCCCAACCGCAAGTACACATTGCCGTCTTTCGCGAGATCCGCAGCCTTGCGCATCGGAGGCAGCGCGCGATCGCGCTCCCGGGCGTGCAGCCAACTGTCGGCCAAGAGCTGCCACGACTTGGCGCTGTCGGACACGACGCCTTTCTCGAGTCCGTCGCGCAGCACCTCGGCGGCGCGATAGGGGATCTGGTTGAACAGATACATCTGAGCAAGCGTTAGATACTCGCTCTCGCGCTCGAGCCAGCCCTGCATGTAGATCATCTCGAGCGTCGTCAGCGCGCGGTCGGGGCGCTTGGTCTGCGAGTAGAGCGCCGCGAGCTGCATCCAGTATGCCTTCTTCGGGAAACGCTCGATCAACTGCTCGAGCACCGCCTCGGCGCCCTCGAAGTCCTTGGTCTCGATCAGCATGGCGCTCTTGAGTTGCAGCCACGACTCGCGCGGGCTCGACGCCTTGGACAGGGCGACATCGACGTGCTCGATCGCCTGCTCGCGATTGCCGGCCTGCATATGCGCCATCGCCGCCATGTAGTATGCCGTCGGCGACGGGTTCCGCGCGTGCGGGAACCACTTTTCGAACTCGGTGATCGCCTCCTGCGGGCGCTCGAGCATGACCAGGATCTGGGCGAGGTTGTAACGGGTGTGAAGCTCGCCTTGTATCGGCAGCCCTTCGGTCGCCAGGCAATTCGACAGCGCGTCGGCCGCTTTTTCGAAGTCCTCGGTTCCAATGTATGCGTAGCCGAAGCCCTGCCACATCAGAGCCTGCTCGTGGGAGTTGAGCCGGTCGTTACGCTTCATCTCGTTGAGCGTGTCGAGAACGTAGCCGTACTCCTGGTCCTGCAGATCCTTGTGCATGCGTTCGATTCGTTTGAACGCCCAGGGGCCCACCGATTCGACTTCCCGCTCAGGCAGCCCGGTATGCGGTTCGGCCAGAGCCGGCATCGCCAGGAAGGCGCCGATCGTCACAGTGGCAGCTAGTCTTCGGAGCATCGCTCTATCCCCTGTTGAGATTGAACTGAAGAATTACGCGGACCCCCGGCGTGTCGACGGGTTTCCCTTCGATCACGCTGGGTTTGTATTTGTACCGACTGACCGCATTGATCGCGGCCTGTTCGAAGTATCCGGAAGGTTCGGCTGTCTCGACCTGAACGTCTTTGACCGTCCCAGCAGCCGAGACCGTGAAACGCAACTGCACCCACCCCTCGATACCTCGCTGCATCGCACGCGCTGGATACTGCGGATTGACCCGAACCAACGGGACCGGGTCGGCGTCGCCGCCTTGCCCGCCGCCACCGGGCCCGAGATTGATATCGAGATCGGAACCGAGATCGGGAGCGACCGAAGCAAGCTCGAGCTCACCCGGCCCTTCCTGGGGCGCCATCTGCATGTCGGGCGGCGGAGGCTGTCTCTCCGGCCGAGCGCGCTTGGGGGGCTTGCGCTTGATCTTCTCGACCGGCCGCTCGCGCTTCAGGCGCACGAAGTCGACGATCCTGCCGCGATCGACTTCCTTTAGCTTGAGCTCGGTTTTGATCAATGCCTGCATCAGATACGTCAACCCGAAGGCGATGCACGCCGCGGCCAGCGCCGAGAAGAAGACACGTACGGTCATCCCTCCTCGACCGTCGCCGCCAGCGACACCTCCATCACGCCCGCCTGGCGGGCGGCGTCCATGACTTTCACGACGAGCCCGTTCTTCGAGTTCTCGTCGGCCTGAATGATGACCGTGCCTTGCGGATTCTCGGCGTGCATGCGCTCGATGTTGGCACGCACCGCGCGGATATCGACCTGCCGCCGGTTGATCCAGATCTGGTCGTTGGCCGAGATCGCCACCAGGATGTTGCCGCGCTCTTTGCGCTCGGCGGTCGAGGCGCCGGGCCGGCTCACGTCGATTCCCGATTCCTTCACGAAGGACGCGGTGACAATGAAGAAGATCAACATGATGAAGACGACGTCCAGCATCGGCGTCAGATTGATCTCGTTGTCTTCTTTTTTCCGCTTGCTTCGCAGCTTCATGGTGTCAATCCGCAATCACGCATCGCCGAGGTGACCGGCGATGCGGTCACCTTCGGTGTCGGCGAGCCGCTCGAGGCGGACGCTGAAAATAAAACCGGAAATCGCCGCGACCATGCCGGCCATGGTCGGAACCGTTGCGCGCGACACGCCGGAGGCCATCGCCCGGGTGTTGCCGCTACCCGAGATCGCCATCACCTCGAACACCTCGATCATGCCGGTGACCGTCCCCAAAAGCCCGAGTAGCGGGCACAGGGCGACCAGAGTCTGGATCATCGGGACGTTGCGCCGCAGAGACATGACGACGCGGGAAACGCCGGCGCGCCGGATCTGATGGGCGTACCACGACGATTTGTCCTCGCGCGCTTCCCATTGGTTCTCGAGCTTGCGCACCGCCTGGTCGTGTCCGGTCCAGAGGTACCAGTAGCGTTCGAGGATCAGCGTCCACATCAGGAAGACGACCCCGAGGATCACCACCAGCACCGGCCCCCCCGACTCGAGGAAGTCGCGGTTGGCGCTGTAGACGTCAGCCAACCGCCACACGTCGAAGCTCCGGCCCCGGGTTGTTGTCCTCGGCGTGCTCGGCGATCAGTCCGGCACTCTGCTGCTCGAGGATCTCGATCAAGGACGTGCTGTACGAGCTCACCACGCTGTGCAACAAGGTCAGCGGGATTGCCGCGCACAAGCCGAGCACGGTCGTAACCAGCGCGGTGGAAATGCCGCTCGCCATCATCTTCGGGTCGCCCGTACCGAACAGCGTGATCGCCTGGAAGGTCTGGATCATGCCGGTAACCGTCCCGAGCAATCCGAGCAAGGGCGCGACGACGGATAGAACCTTGAGCATCGCCTCGCCACTCTCGAGCGGGGAAGTCTCCTTGAGAATCGCCTCTTCCAACTTGAGCTCGAGGGTCTCGGTATCGGTGCGCCGGTTCTCGTCGTAGACTCCGAGAATCCTCCCGAGCGGATTCGACTCCTCAGGCTCGGACTTCTTGAGCTGAGCCTTGATCTTGCTGCCGACGAAGGCCAGGTAGACGATCCGGTAGAGCGCGAGCAGGACACCGATGCTGCCGAGCGTGAGGATGACGTAGCCGACCGCCCCACCTTGCTCGATGCGCTCCTCCAAGCTCGGCGCTTCGATCAACTTATTCAGAATCGACCCGCGCGACGGGTCGATTGCAAAACCGGCGACGTCGGTCGCCGATTCCAGCGACGCCACGGTGTTGAAGTGTCGCGACTCGGGTTGCCGCGCGAGAACCCCCAGCTTGCCGGTCTCCGGAACGAACTGAAGATACTTGCCATCGGCGACCGCGTTGAACGGGCCGACCCGGATCACCGAAGCCTCGCTCTCGCCGCCTTCGACCGAGACGACCGTGGCGGGAAAACGCACCACCTTGCCCTGCTCGGTCATCTGCTGCTGGAGCATGAACCAGAGCTTCTCGAGGTGGTCCATGGTCGGATTGGTTCGGCTCTCACTGACCTCTTCGAGGAAGGTCTCGCGGCCCGGATACTGCACGCTGATCAGCGAGCTCTGGAATTGGCCGCGGGTGTCACCGGCGACCTGTCGAACGACACCGAAGACCTCGCCGAGAGTTCCCTCGCGATTCTTCAGCTTCTCGGTGAGCTCGGGAATCAGCTTCTCGCTCTCGTCGAAGGCCGCCTTGAGCTCCTCGGCGCGCGATTCTTCCGCCGCCAGGCTGGCCCGAGCCTGCGCCAACAACTGCTCCTGGCGGGCGCGCTCGCGGCGAAACTCGTCGAGGCGTCGCTGATTCTCGGCGCTTTCGAGCTCGTTGGCGCGGCGCACCTGCTCGAGTAATTCGTCGACCGTCTCGGCCTGGGTCAAGTCGGCGGCGGACGCCGTCCATGGAATCAGCGCCAACGCGACTACGGCGACGATCGAACGCAATTCAAACCTCATTGGACCGTCTCCGGGGCCGCGACCGGTACCATCACCAGGTCCGGCGCCGTCCGCTTGTTCGCCATTCGAATCCCCTGCCGAATCGAGCGGCGGTATCCGTCATCGAGGACCACCCAGGTCTTGGACTCGGGATCCCAACGACCCGACTCCTCCATGTCCACCGTCTGGTAGACCAGCGCGATCCTTCCGACCCGCAGAAAGTCAACGGTGCGGCTGGACCCGAACGCGTCGAGGGTGCCCTTGTAAGACTCGATCGTACGGCCGTACTCGTTCTCCACCTGATATGCTTCCATCAACCGGCGGTACTTCTCGGACAGCGACACGTCCGATCGCTTCATCATGTCGCGCAGAGCGGCCATTCGCTTCGATCGCTCCTCGGCGAGAAAGGGAACGTCGAGCTCGACGAAGCGCTCCAGAACGTCGATCATCTGCGCCATCAGCGGCCCGAGCTTGCGCTCGACGTTGTCGATGTCTTTGATCTGCGTCTCGAGATCGGAGATCTCGACTTTTTGGGAGGCAACGACGTCTTCGAGCTGGTCGTTGTAGAGGCGGATCGAGTCGATCTCCTGGAGGGTACGCCGGTACTCGGTCAGCATCTTTTCCGCTTCGTCGCTGACCTGCTCGATCTCCTTCTGAGCCTCGGCCGCGGCGACGTTGCCCGCGTCGCCTTCATCGAGAGCGTCGCCGACGCCGGCCCCGAAAAGGGCGCTCGCCGACAGGCAGATCGCCACCGCCGATAAGCGGAGCACCGTGCCGATGCCGGGCAGTGTTCGGAAGCCTCTCGTGTTCACGATTATCCCTCTCCTCGGACCAGGCGTTCTCGCGGCCCCTTTCGGCGGTCCGGCAAGCGTGAGGCGCTGCCGGCTGCTGAGCTCTCGCGGCGGAGAACTACCCGGTTGGTCGCTGTTCGATTCGCTGCGCCTCAAGACAGTAGCCAACATCCGCATCACCTCTCGAAAGTCGAGGCTTTTAGCGGGCATTTAACCAATGTAACGAACTCGTAACGTTTCGGACTCACGCCCGGCGCGGCGCTACCCGACGGGCCTAGGCGCGGACTCCCAGAGCGGCCAGAACAGTGTTATCGAATCGAGGCGACTGTCTCCCCCGCGGGCCCTGAGCCATCCCCCGTGACAGCGCACGACATCGCGCACCGTCTCCATGCGCAGGGACTCCGGGGAGACTTCGGTATCGCGGAAACCCGCGCTGCCGCTCGGCGCTTGGCCGGGCTGCCGCTCGACGGCAATTTCGGCGATTGCCGGGGCGTCCGAGCTACGTACGGCAGGACGCACCGCCTTGCAGACAATCTCGTCGCCGCGTCTGGCAAGGCGCACCAGCTCGCCGACGACTCCCTGCAAAGTCCTGGCAAAGAGCTGCGGAACTGCCGCCACGACGACCTTGTCGGCCACCGGTAGCGCGCGTACCGCAACGCCTCTCCGGATGACGGAGTGGGCATGCGATCGAGCGGTCGAGCCGAGCACGGGGCAGACGTCGACGGCCCGCCGATTCTCGCGAATCCAGGTCGGCTCGATCTGCGCAAAGGCGCACAGGTCTTCGGCGATTACCTCCAACTGGTCGACGTTGTGGCCGACCATCTCCACGAAACGCCGCGCCCTCGACGAAACCGAGCGGGCGCGGCGTTTCGTGGAGATGGTCGGCCACAACGTCGACCAGTTGGAGGTAATCG
>JANQHZ010000682.1 GCA_028282445.1 Candidatus Binatia bacterium
TCGCTGATCGGTATCGGAAAGTTCCGAATCGCTTTGAGCACACCGGCGAGCTTGTCGTCCGCCCACTCCTGGACGGCGCCGCCCGACAACGCCTGCAAGCGGCCGTGTTGAGCTTCGAGCTCCGCTTGCGAACCGGCCAGGCCGACGACCAAGCTGGCAGGACACTCCAAACCGACCCCTTCGCCGGCCCCCTCGCTCAACGCCTCGAGCATGCTCGCACGGACGCCGCTCCGCACGAGCTCGAGCGCGCGATGACAGGCTTCCGCCATATCCGAGCACGCCCACGAGTACAGCCTCATACGAGACGGCAACGGCAGCGTTTTGAACGTCGCCGACACCACTACGCCGAGAGTTCCGAACGAGCCGCAAAACACCTTCGGTAGGTCGTAGCCGGCAACGTTCTTCACGACTTGGCCGCCGCCGCGCACGACCTCCCCTCTCCCATTGACCACCTCGATGCCGAGCAAGAAGTCGCGGACCTTTCCGTAGGCGTTGCGCAAGGGACCGCCGGCATCGGCGGCGATCAAGCCGCCAATCGTCCCATCGTCGCCTCCCGCCGGGTCGAGCGGCAACCACTGCCCCCGGGTTGCGAGCTCCCGATTGAGCTGCGCGAGAGTTAGCCCAGATTGCACCGAGACCGTCATGTCCTCAGCGACGTGTCGTTCGATCGCCGCCAGCGATTCCGTCGACAAGGCAACATCGTAGCGACGAGGGCGATTACCTGCCGCGAGTCGATTTCCAGCACCGACCGGGATGAGAGCATGTCGCCGATCGCCGACCGAACGGACCAGGTCGACCACCTCCGCTACCGTCGACGGTCGCGCCACCGCGGACGGAACCGCCCCTGCGGCGGCGAAGCGCCACGTCGCATCGCCGCCGGCGACCGGCACCGATCCATAACTGGGCTCCATGTCTGCGCTCGAGCTCACGAAGGCACCTGACGACGCGGCGTGCGCACCTCGACGCAGCTCCCCGGCGTCGGAAAGATCTTTCCCGGGTTGCAGCGCCGCTCGGGATCGAAAACGTGGCGCAGCTCCTGCATGACCCGCAGGTCGACCGGCGAAAACAACAGCGGCATCTGCTCGATCTTCTCGACCCCGATGCCGTGCTCACCGGTGACGCTGCCGCCCAGATCTACGCAAGCCTCGAGAATCTCGCGGCCGGCAGCGAGCACGCGTTCGACCTCTTCCCGATTCCGCTCGTCGAACAGGATGATCGGGTGGATATTGCCGTCACCGGCGTGGAAGACGTTGGCGATGCGCAGGCTGTAGCGCTCTGCTACAGCCGAGATCCTACGGAGAATCTCGGGAACGCAGCCACGCGGCACGACCCCGTCCTGGGTGCAGTAGTTGGGAGCCAGCCGTCCGACGGCGCCGAAGGCGCGCTTCCGACTCTTCCACAGCGCCGCCCGCTCTTGCTCATCACGCGCCACCCGCACTTCGCTCGCACCCGTCTTTTCGCAATGCTCACGGACGGCTTCGACCTGCTCGGCCAGACCGGCTTCCAGGCCGTCCAGCTCCACGATCAAGACGGCGCCAGCCTCGGTCGGGAAACCGAAGCCGTAAGCATCCTCGACCGCCTGGACGATGAGCCGGTCCATCAACTCCAGCGCCGCAGGAAGAATCCCCGCCGCGATGATCGCCGACACCGCGTGGCAGGCATCTTCGACGTCGTCGAACACCGCCAGCAAAGTCCGCACAGCCTCGGGATGCGGGACCAGACGGAGAGTTGCGGCGGTGACGACACCAAAGGTGCCCTCGGCGCCGATCGTCACACCGCGCAGGTCGTAACCGGGAACATCGTCGACCGCACCGCCCAGCTCCACCACCTCTCCGCTCGGCAGGATCATCTCGACCCCGAGGACGTGGTTGGTCGTCACCCCGTACTTCAGGGTGTGGGGGCCGCCGGAGTTCTCCGCCACATTGCCGCCGATCGTACAAGCCGACTGGCTCGAAGGGTCCGGAGCGTAGAGGAGCCCCTGCTCGGCGCCGGCGCGGGTAACGTGCAGATTAACGACCCCGGCCTCGACGACGATCCTGCGGTTGGCGAAATCGACCTCGCGGATGGCGCGCATCCGGCTGGTGCCGATCATCACCGACGCTTCGAGCGGAAGACATCCCCCGCTGAGACCGGTTCCCGCTCCACGCGGCACGAACGCCACACCCGCCTCGGCAAGCAGTCGCACGACCGCAATCGCTTCATCGCGGTCAGCCGGCAGCACCACTACCGCCGGCGCATTGCGGGCCAAGGTGAACCCGTCGCACTCGTATACCCGCGTCGCCGCCGGGTCGGTGACCATGCCGCTATCGCCGACGATCCGGTGCAAACGGTCGATCACTTCCTGCGGCGGAGCAACTTGTGCGGGGGAGTCGAGGGCAGCCACACACCGGATCTTACGTGTCCACCTCACGTCGCGGCAAGGTACCCAGCTTGCTGCGATGGCGACGTTTCGACGACGGCGGAACAAGCGAGGCGTTCGACTTGCAATCGCCGAGCGCGGCCTTCAGTGTTTGCCCGATGCATTTCTCGACACCCGCCCGAGTCCTGCTCGGCCCAGGCCCGAGCAATGTCCATCCACGAGTCCTGCGCGCCCTCGGACAACCGCTGGTCGGGCACCTCGACCCCTTCTTCCTCGAGCTGATGGAAGAGACCCAGACGTTGCTGCGCTACGCATTCCGCACTGAGAATCGTCTGACCATCCCGATCTCGGCGACCGGCTCCGCCGGTATGGAAGCTTGCCTGGTCAACCTGCTGGAACCGGGCGACAAGGTCCTGATCGGCGTCAACGGCGTGTTCGGCAACCGGATGATGGACATCGCGAATCGCTGTGGGGCCGTCCCTACCGCGATCGAGGCTCCTTGGGGGAGCGTGATCGAGCCCGAAGCCGTGCTTGCCGCGCTAAGCTCCGCTCCCGACACCAAAGCGGTCTGCCTGGTTCACGCCGAGACATCCACCGGAGCCTGGCAACCGCTCGAGGAAGTCGGCCGCGCCCTCGCCGAATCGGAAACCCTCTTCGTGGTCGACGCGGTCACCTCGCTGTCCGGAGCTCCGCTCCTCGTCGACGACTGGCATATCGACGCGTGCTACAGCGGTACCCAGAAGTGCCTGAGCTGCCCGCCCGGGCCCTCGCCGGTGACGTTCAGCGACAAAGCGCTGCACGCGTTGCGCAGACGCAAGACGCCCGTGCAAAGCTGGTACCTGGATCTAACGATGATCGAGAAGTACTGGGGAGATGAACGCGTATACCACCACACCGCACCGGTATCGATGAGCTACGCGCTCGCCGAGGCATTGCGCCTCGTCCATGAGGAAGGACTCGAGGCCCGTTGGCGAAGACACCAACGCAACCACGAAGCCCTCGGGGAGGGATTGGCGGCAATGGGATTGCCGCTCACCGCCCAG
>JANQHZ010000710.1 GCA_028282445.1 Candidatus Binatia bacterium
AGGTGCGGAATCTCGTGCTCGTCGCCCTCGACGAGAAGATCTACGACTTCCTGGAACGGCGCGGTTTCGAACCCGTTTCCTGCCCGACACCGAACAAGCTCGAGGACATCCGAACAACCCGCGTACGGATTCCAGCCAATCTGGTGCGCAACGGTTTCTCGGTGGTCCAATCGGACATCGACGCGGTGTGGCTCCGCGACCCGCGCGAGGAGTACTTCGAACGCTCCGGCAGCTCGCTCACGATTTCGCAGGGGACCTACTGGCCACGGCCATCCTACCACGCTTGGGGCTTCGTTCTCTGTACCGGGCTCTACGCCATCGAGAGCACGCCTTCGACCATCGACCTGATGGATCGATGGCTCACCGACATCGAAATCACGGGCAGCGATCAGAAGTCGTTGAACCGCCTCCTGCTGTCCGACGGCGTTCGTTGGCACCGCGATCGCGTCACCGCACGAGAATGGCGCTTTCGCCACCGAAACATGACGACTTACGAGGAGGTATTGTCCGGCGACTGCGCGAAGGCCGGTCTCCGGATCCAACTGCTGCCGCACTCCCTGTTTCAGCGAGCCCCGGTCGAGCACCCGAGCCCGTACGTGGTTCACTACCTGCGGGACCTCGCCTCGCTCCCCGAGACCCGGGCCCTGACCGAGCACGGCTCACGCTTTCTGCGCAGCGACTGGCGGCGAACCCACTTCGACGCCACGACGCTCGAAAGAATCCGCGTCGCCCCGACCACCGCGCGAGACCGCGAGGACTCGACCTGGATCGATCCAGCGATCGGCAAGTCCTGAGCGAGGCGGCCGATCCCCCCATGCCCCTCGAATCCCGACGAGCGATCCGCAGAAACCCCGCGCCGCAATGACCGACACCTCGAGGAAACGAGCCATCGCGGTCCTGAGCGTCGGCGAGCGGCCGTGGTTCGAGACGCTGCGCCCGTGGCTGGAGGCCTACGCCGACCGCGTCGGCGCCGCCCTGCTGATCGCCCAACACGCTGAGATTCCGCCGACCGATCAGAAGCGGCTGGCATTCTACGCCCGGCGCACACTCAAGCTACGGGCCAACATCCTCAAGATTCTCTACCTGCGCGACGCACTAGAGCAATACGACGACGTCCTGCTCTTCGACGACTCGTGCTTCGTGGCACCGTCGTGTCCGGACATTTTCTCGGCAGCGCCGCCGGCGCCCCTGGCTGCCGTCCCGCAAGGAGATCCTCCGGTCTTCAACATGGGGGTCTTGCGCGCATCGCGCGCCGCCGGCGAGTTCTTGGCCGATTTCGAGCAGGAGTATGTCCGCCAAGGCAAGCCTCGGACCGAAGCAGACGTGATCAACAACAGCATTCGCAACGGACGCATCCAATGCCGTGCTCTCGATCCGCGCTTCAACCGGGTCGGTTCACAGATCGACGCCGAAGGACTCGATGCAATCGAGGCATGGGTCTACCATCTGACCAGCTTCCTGCACGGTGCGACGCGATCCAAATACGCGGCGCGACTCGACCGCCGATTTCGACGCAGCGCAAACGAGTCGGCCAAACCGAGGTGGACTCGTCCCCGCGTCCGTCGTCCGACCCAGCGGCCCTGACACGTTCCAACGCGGGCGGGCTGCTTGATCCGACGAGGGCGCTAGAACTCGTAGCCGAAGAGCTCGATGTCGCGTCGAAACAGGTCAGCGACCATGCGGCGAGTCTCGTCGTCGTAATAGGCGCGATACTCCTGCCGTGATGTTCGATTCACATGCGGTAAGGGAATGGGCGTCAGCCCGACACTCTCGCAAAAGCGATTCATGTCTTCCTGCAAGTTCTCGAAGCGCAGGATATGATCGGGGATCAACCGGCCGCTCTCGTCGACGAGGAGCTCGCTTTGCGTTCGCGTTACGTGGTGCCAGCGGTGACGGTCCGTGCGCTCGGGTAGATTGAGCAGAAGCTCGCGCAGCGGCCGATCGGCTGCGAC
>JANQHZ010000759.1 GCA_028282445.1 Candidatus Binatia bacterium
GGGATGATCTCAGGCAAGGTCTCGGCAAGCTCGACGAAATGCGCTTCGACGCCCTCGCCCTCGGCAACCCTGGCGATGAAGCCGTCGTGGAACCGCCGCGCCTGCCGGTCATACTCCTTCTCTTGATCGTTCTCGCGCTGGTCGATGAGATGGGAGACGGATTGCGCGAAGAGGCCGCAAGCGCCTCGCAGCATGAACGACGGCACCCTTGGTTCGTCGTGATGGCAGGCGATAAGCCCCCACAACCTGCCCCGGCGCATGACGGAAAGCGACGTGGCGGCGCTCACACCCATGTTCTTCAGGTACTCGATATGGATGGGCGACACCGCGCGCAGGATACTGAGTGACAGATCCAGCGGCTCGCCGGTCGGATCGACCGCCGGGTGGATGGCGGCCGGCTCGTCCTCGACATCTGCGATGATCCGCAGGGCGTTGCGTTCGTAGAGCGCCCGCGCCTGTCGCGGTATGTCGCTGGCCGGATAGCGCAGGCCGAGATAGCTGTCCTGATCGTATTTCTTGTCTTCGGCGATGACCAAGCCGGAGCCGTCCGGCTCGAACCTGTAGACCATGACCCTACCGAAACCCATCAGGGCCTTGGTTTGGCGAGCAAGCGTGTTGTAGAAATCGTCAGAACTCTCTGCCTGCGATAGCCGATCTACTAAAGACCGGACGAGTAGAGAGTAGTCGACGATACTGGCATCCTCCGCCGGCTCAATCTCTAGCACTAAAGATTCGCCGGAAAGATGCAGAGTTACGTCAAATAGACTCTCGGCATCAGTAAGCTTTATTCTGTGCAGATTATCGGCAAGCTTGCCGATCACAAAATGCTGCATGCGCCCGCGGATGGCGTGGATCGCCGGCGATGTGAACAGCTCGGAAAGCGGCAGGCCGATGATGTCGTTGTCTTCGATGCCGAGGATGCTGGCGGTGTTGTCCGATCGTCGATTGACGATCAGATCCGACGAGACGGTCACCAGACAGCCGAAGGTCTGAATGCGTCCGGGAATGTGGATCGGCTCTCGATCACAGGTCGTCAGATCGACAGGCGGAACATCGGCCATGCTGGATGATCTCCACTCGATCGTTGAACGCGCCTATTGCTCCGTTGCCCGATACGCCGCTTCAAAACACGCGAACGCGGTGTCGGCACTCTCGACGATGCGGTCCGCAAGACCGGTATCGGCGGAAACGCCGGCCAGTCGGCGCCTCATCTTCGGCCAATAGGCGTCGAGCGACCGGTCGAAGAGGTAGCGGTAGCCCGCCGGGGGCTTGTCGCGGGCCACGCCGGGCGCCGCCAGCCGCCGCAGATAGGCCGCACCCGCCCGCGAACCGGCCAGGACGTAGACCGCACCGACCGGTTCGGCCGGCGCCGGCGCCGACGACAGATCGCCGGTCTCGGCGATCGCCAGCGCGTCCAGGTCGAATCGCAGAGGAGCCAGGAAAGACGGGGGCGACGGATAGTCGCTCGGCCACGCGTGGACGGCGATCAGCCCTTCGAGATGCCGAATGGCGAGCGCGTGTATCTGGACGAACCGCCTGTAGCCGTCCTGCTCGCCGAGCGAAAGCGCCGACAAGAGCGCATCGATCCGGCGGTGGCGGTCCGCCGTATCGGCACGCAACCTATCTCTCAAGTTGTTCATACCATCGCCGATGATACCAGACACCGACCGGATATGGTGCACTTGAAGTCTAAAACTCTCAATATCGATCGTGGAAGTAAACGCTATTGTACATTTCGAAGAACCCTGGCGCCCGACCTGCTCTCGCCACGTCGTGTCTGCGGCGGGATAGGGAGGAAGAAATCGGTTTCCTCAACCTTGAGGGCAGATATGGGCAGCCCGGCAGGTCTGTCGGAACCCGGACGCGGACTTGGTGGCGACGAGTCGGGGAAGATCCGAGGACACCCAGCCGAGTGCTATTCGCTAGGAGCCGCCGAAAAGGGCGCCCAACAGGCTGACGCGGTCGACGATGATGCGCACGGTGGCGGCGGAGCCGGGCGGCGCGCTGCGCGCGGTGGCGCCGACGGCGTCCAGGAGGCGCACCC
>JANQHZ010000809.1 GCA_028282445.1 Candidatus Binatia bacterium
AGTCGGGAGTGGAAGGCGCGGGCCTGTTCACTCTGTCGAAGGAAGAGGACGGCGGCCTCGGAGAAGGCCCACTTGAGGTGGACGTTGCCGATCTTCTTACCGGAAGAGCCGTAGCGTTTGCCGGCGGAATCCTTGGCGGACTTGACCAGGCGGCAATAGGAGGTGAACTGCTGGACGCGGGGGAAGCGCGTAATGTCGCCGACCTCGTAGAGGATGACCAAGGCGAGGATCTTGCCGATGCCGGGCACCGAGCGCAGGCGGTCGAAGGTGATGGGGTCGTGCAGCTTGGCGGTGCGGGTGATGTGGAGCTCGACGTCGCGCAGGAGCTGGTCGTAGTGGTCGATGAGCTCGAGGTCGGCGGCGATGCTCTTTCGCACCTGTGGGTCGGTGAAGCGTTCGGCGACGCCTTGGCGGTTGGCTTTGTAGGCGATCTTACGGCCGAGCGGGGGGAGGTTGTACTGGCTGGTGGTGTTCTGGATGTGGGCGAGCAGCTCGGCGCGCTTGTGGGTGAAGTGGCAGCGGCGGCGGAGCAGATCGCGCGTGGCGCGCATCTGCGAGGGGTAGACGTGGGCCATCGGGATCAGGCCGCCGCGCAGCAGTGCAGCGATCTTGTGGGCGTCGATACGGTCGTTTTTGGCCTTACCGCCGTGGATCGCCTTCATGTAGAGCGCGTGCCCGAGCACGAAGGGGATGCCTTCGCGGGCGCACAGATCGGCCAGCCAGTACCAGGTGAACATGCATTCGACGGCGACGACGATGTCGTCGCGGTAAGGGGCGATGACGCGCAGGAAGTGCTCGGGGGTGGTGGGGCCGTTGCGGTGGAAGAGGACGTCGCCGCCGTCGCCGAGGATGCAGGTGTACATCTGCCTGGCATGCAGATCGATCCCGCAGTAGTGTCGGTGCTGTTGTGTGTAGAATCTCATCCAGTCTCCTCCTTGCCCCCGTGGTGGGGGGCTCGTTGTATTGGTGTGCGACCAACCTTACCCGCCTCTGCGGTGGGGAGGAGGCCTGGATGAGTATCAAGCGCTTGCAGACGGACGCCGCAGGGCGGCGCCGCTGACGCGCAAGGACGTTAGGCAGGCTGACGATGGATTCTGACCGCGAGAAGCGAACTGCCTATGAACAATTGGTCCGTTCCCTGTTGCTTGGACGCCGGATCGAGTCGGTAAGATATTATGAGATTGAATACGAGCAAGGGTACGTTGGATGGAGGGCCCATCCGGAAGTTGGCCACTTCCTGGATCACGGCTTGGACTTCCGGATGGCTGATGGATCCGAGTGTAACTTTACCTGGGACGCCGCCTTCAATCAGTTCGACATAGCGGTGCGTTCTGGGAGCCTGCGCGATGAACTAACTGCGTTTCACGTCTTTGACGTTACAAACGTTGAACCATGGATTACGGTCGCGCGACACCCGATCTCTCGGGTAGAGATCTATTGGTCGTGGTGTGATTGGACAACCGGCGAACGCTCGGAGCGTCGATATTTCCCCGAAGACATCGAGCTGTTCTTTGGTGAAGAGGTAGTGCTGATTTGCTGTCGTCAGTACATCCCTGAGTCCGACGCCCTGTTTGGGATGTCGGACGAGGTCGCGGTCGTTTTCGATCTTGACACGGCGCGGAGGTATAGGGTTGGGTCGTTCGAACGAGAGAGCGGGCTGCCCAACACGCCGTTTCACCTGACGGCCGCGAGCGGTCGCAAGTGACCAGGCGAACGTTGGCCGGGGGCGTGAGATATTGAGATGGCACGCAGACGCGGTTCGCCGGGGCCTGGTGGCGCTTGCCCTGTCGGCTTTGCCGGGGGTGCCTCTCTCCTTCGCGTGGTGGCGCGCGTGGATGTACGGAGGTTGGCCCGGTCCACCGAGTATTCTTCGCTACTTCATCCGCGCCGATGGTGAAGCCGCGTACGACCTTGTCCAACTCGATATGTTCCTCGCCGTGTCGGTGCTGGCGTTTCCGCTAGTCCTATGGTTCCTCGGGCGCGTAAGCCTCCGGGTCAAACATCTCGGTTCTCTCGCGGGCGCAGTCCTTTACCTTGGTCCTGCAATTCTCCTCGGAGGCGAGGCGGTACACATAGGCCTTCTGGCAGGCCCGGGCGCCGTCGCCGAATATCGTTTCGGTTCCGAGTCCATGGTCGGGCACGGTGGCTGGGCGTACCGGTCTCGTCTCACCTACTTCGCACATGGGGTTCTTTGGAGCATCGGGCTCGCTGTCGTTGGCGTGTTTCTCGCTTCAACGGCGCAGCGCGCGCGGCAAGATGCCGAGGCGGAACGGGCTATGCCCGGCCGGTGACGCGAAGGACGCTAGGTAGATTCAACAAATTGGGGTACTATCCGGCCATGGATTTCTCAGTGGAAGTCGAGCGAGAAGACGATGGTCGATGGATCGGAGAGGTCTCAGAGCTTCCGGGTGTTCTGGTCTACGGTGGGACCGAAGTCGAGGCGCAGGCCAAGGCGCAGGCGTTGGCACTTCGAGTCCTAGCGGATCGCTTGGAACACGGCGAAGCCATCCCGTTTGAGAGCGTGTCTTTTCGAGCGGCATGAGCAAATGGAGGAGCGTTCCCTCGAGGCGGGTACTTCGAGCGCTCCTGCGGATTGGATGGGTGGTGAAACGCAAGACGGGCGGCTCGCACCAAGTCCTGTCTCGCCCGGGATGGCCGCACTATGTATGGTCATTCCACGACCGCGAAGAGATCGGTCCGAAGATGATGGCTCGGATCGCGAAGCACACGGGGTTGCAGCCGGAGGATTTGTGACCGACGCCCTGCCTAACCAGCATGTGGAGACGGACTGGGTCACGCCCAGCCGCTCACGCGGAAGCCGTTAGGCGGACGGCTGGTGATGACTAGCAGGCGCGACTACGACCGCACATTGAGAGCCGTGAAGGCCGTGATCAACTCGTGGGATCCGTACCGCCTCCTAGCCAATGGAATGCCGACTGATGAGTTCGAACCGGAGATCCGGGATCTGGTGGCCTTGATTCCGCGGATACGAACGCAAGCAGACACGGTGAACGCGATATCCAAGGTTTTTTCGAAGTGGTTTGAGGACGAAACCTTCGGCCCTGAGTACTGTATGGATGTCGGTGAGGAACTCTACCTCGTGCTGGTGCGAGAGGGGATCATCGCCGTTGGGCCGTCTAACGCGGGCGTGCCTCCGACGGCCTCCGGCCGCGGCTGACGCGAGAGACGTTACCCATACATGACCACCACCACGAACATCTTTCGGCGATCCGTCGTCGTAGGGTATGCGATGTATGCGAGCATGTTGCTTCTTCCGTTTGTCACACACCATCTCTACACCGCAGACATGCTCTCGCTGCTCACTTGGACAGATGTGGGAGCAATTGTCTCGCTGAACCCCTTGGTTTCTCTCCTGTTCTTGATCGCCCACTTTGCTGCTGCCGTTGGGCTCTATCGCTTTGAAGCCTGGGGGCGAACGTTGTTGCTGATCCTAATTGTGCTCGATGTTGCGCTGACGCCGCTGAGCGGAGTTACGATCGGTGCACCAATCGAGAACACGGTCAATTTTGTCGTGATCTTGGTATACGGAGGAGTGCTCGCGATGGCGTTCTTGCCGCCGCTTGCTGCGAAGTTCCGTGAGGTCGGCGTCTCCGCCGGTGGTGAATCAAACTCTGGTGATGCGGCTAACATGTCTGTGCAGGCGGACCGGCCTGCGTCCGGCCGCTGACGCGAAGGACGCTAGCCATACATGGATGCCACCCTGACCAAGAGTCATGCACGCCTTCGCATTGAGTACTTCGACCACAACGAGGCCTTCGCCCGTTTTCTGCCGAGAATCGGGAGAGTTGAGCAGGAGTTCCGGACTTCTGCGGGGCAAGGGCGGTGGTTCTTGGTCCAGTTGGAGGAGCCTTTCGAATACCAACTCAAGATTGGGGAACCGTTCCACTACCGAATCGCCCAAATCGATGCATTCCTAGTGCGCTCTCGATGGGAAGGGTGCGAAGTTGGGGACAGCGACGATGTGTCCGTTTTTCTTCTCTTGGTCGAGCGTGACCAGCACCCACATGGCCATGAGATCGATCCGAGTGACTTCGTTCACATTGCGTGGGGAAAGTGCCGACCCGAAGCATGATGGCGAGCACCCTCTCGAGCCTAGCGGTCGCACCCCGCCAAGGTTTGCGCCCTCAGGTTGAGGCAACGTTTGGCCGAAGGGGTTGGTTGTTCCCGAAGGTTTCTTTCGTCTGACCAAATGCGTGCACTGTTCATCGTCGGGGTAAGGCTCATCGGAGTTCTCGCGCTCTATTGGGCGCTGAAGCACATCCCGACGCTGCTCGCCATCGTCAGAATTCAGTTGACCGGCGTTCCGGAGTCGGCGCCGTGGTACAATCCCGTTTGGGAGCTGGCCTTGGTAGGAGTGTCCTTCGCGGTTTCGCTCGGCTTCTCCCTGGTTCTTCTCTTCGCCAACGATCGGGTTCTGAGCCGAGTCCCTTTGCGCGACGCTCCTTTGTCCGATGGGACGGCCGATCCTGCCGTGATCATGCGAGGCGCTGTTGTGGCGGCAGGACTGGTGGTCGCGGTCGAGGCTCTGCCGAGACTCCTCTTGGAGCTATATGCGCTCGCTAGCGAGCCGTCCGGACAGGCAGGGGCGGTTGGTGGTCTTACCACAGCGTACGGCCCAATTCGGGTCGGTGAGTCGGCACTCCAACTCGGCTTGGCCTGTGTTCTCTTGTTTCGTTCGGATTGGATCGTGACGGCGCTGAGGCCCGGTGCGGCCGACCGAAAGAAGGAGTAGCCTGGCGGCGATGGGATCCTTGCGGCTCGACACGCTGATCCGCGTTCCCTTGGAACGTTGCTTCGACCTGGCGCGGAGTATCGAAGTCCATTGCGAGACGGCGGCCTTTACCGCGGAACGGGCGATCGCTCCTGGGCGTACCTCGGGGCTGCTCGAGGGCGGAGATCTTGTCGTTTTCGAAGCGCGTCATCTCGGCTTTCGCCGGCGGCTCGTTGCCGAGATCGTCGAATTCGACCCGCCGCATCGCTTCGTCGACGTGATGCGGAAGGGGGCGTTTCGATCGCTTCGACACGAGCATCTTTTCGAGGCCGTCGATGGCGGGACGCTGATGCAGGATCTGCTGGACTGGGAAGTCCCAGCGGGGCCGCTGGGGAGAGTGGTCGACCGATGGATTGTCGGCCCGCATATGGAGTGGTTTCTCGCGACGAAACAGGCGAACTTGAAACGATACGCGGAAGAAACGGATTGCTAGTCGACGTCGATCGGTTGCCCGTGTGAGAACTCGACCAGATTGCCGTCGGGGTCTTTGACCATGCAGTAGTAGCCGATGATCTTGCCGCCGTCGGTTGCCGGGACTTCCAGAATTCCCATCGCTTCCGCGCGTGCAGCCACTTCGTCGACTTGAGCGGCCGAAGGCAGGTCGTATCCCAGGTGGTCGGCGAAGTGGCTCTTGGGCGGCGACTCGGGAGGCACTCCGATGTACACGATGACGAAGTCGTTACGGCGCGGCTTCTCCCCCAGCCAGACGACCCGGATGCCGTCTTCCTCGCGCTCGTGGACGACCGAGAGCCCGACCAAATCGCGGTAGAACCTTATGGTCGCGTCGAGGTCGCGAGTCGGACGCGCGATGTGGGTGAGACGCGGCTTGATGTCGTCCCGCACGGCCATCAGCGAGTGGCGACCGCCGCGACGGCGAGCACCAACATGGCCAATACGGTGCTGTTGAGCATCACCGAGAAGCGATGCAAACGCTCGTCGATCGGGGGTGGCTTGTCGACGCCGGGGTGGGACATGCGGGGCAAGAGGAATCGTTGCGCGACGAGCGTGCAGGCGAGCGAGACGACGACGGGAAAGGCGAGGCGGACTCGCTCGGCGAAGGGAAAGGCGGGATTCTGCGGCGCCAGGGAAACCGCGGCAAGCGAGATCAAGCCGCAGACGACGCCGGTCCAGTAGTAGCGCGGGAACAGGTCGTCGAGCAGGTGTCGCGCTCGGTCCTGCAGCTTGGCGTGGATCGTCGGCAAGATGATGAAAGAGAAGCAGACGACCGTGCCGAGCCAGACGCCGACCGAGGTCGTGAAAAGGAAACGTCCCATGCCATGAGAGTGACAGCCGCTCGGGGGGGCGGCAATACCCGGCGAGCGCTCCCGCGCTATACCCGGAATCGGTACTCGACGCCCGCTTCGCGCTCGCAGTCAGGCGGGTAGCTCGCCCGCTTGTCGGCGTAGTACTGATCGCGGTGGTCGCCGTCGGCGCGGCGGTTGAAGGTCAGGTAGAGGTTGCGACGGTCTGCGCTGGTTCGATTGGGGGCGGATCTGTGCGGAGTGAAACAGTCGAAGAACACGACGTCGCCGGGGCCGGTCGGGAAGGGGGCGAAGTCGACTCCACGCAGCTGCTCGTCGCTGAGCGGTTTCCAGCTCTCGCCCAGCATGCCGCGCTTGTGGTGACCGGCGGCCAGCTCGAGGCACCCGTTGTCGAGTGTGCTGTCGTCGATCGTGATCAGCACGGAGATGAAGTAGGGGGCATAGGTGTCCCAACCGGGCTGGATGTCCTGATGCGCCTGGAATCCACCGCCGCCTGCGAGCTTGAAATTGATCTTCTCCTTGAACAGCACGGGCTCGTCGCCGAGCAGGGTGGCGAGCGGCCCTCGTAGCCTCGGCTCGGCGACGATCTTGGCGAGCTCGGGTTGGAACTCCACGAACTTCTCGATGCGCGAGAGGATTCGCTCTCCCGGGGATGACGCGTTGTCCTCCAAGTAAACCATCTCGTGCCCCGGTCGCGGCGGGCGATTCGCGATTTCGTCGATCGCGGCGGCGACCTCGGAAATCTCCGCCTTGCTGAATCGCTCGGGCAGGAGGAGGAACCCGTCTTCGCGGAAACGCTCGACTTGCCGTTCAGTGAGGTCGTCTGTCATTGGGCCAGGATTGGCGATGCAGCTCGACGCAGAGCTCGAGCGGTGTGCCTGTCCTTTTCGAGGTCTCTATGGTGGGGCGCATCTGTTTGATCGGGAACTAGGTTGCGACGAGTCGGTCGCTGCCTTCTACTCTGACGCGCACACCGCAGAGCTCTTCCGATTGCGCGCGCGCCACCATCTCGGGGTCGGCGGTCGCCACGATCGTGCGCGGGCCGTCGTCCATTGCGACCAGTGCGACGAGAACCCCTTCGTCGCCCGGGAACACCACGGTGTAGGTGACGATGCTGGCGGCGCCGGTGGATTCGTCGACGACCGGGACGGAAGGGGATTCCTGTGCAGTGGCTTCGCTGACATCGTCGAAGAGAAAGGGTCGGCTCGGCGGGGTTGTCGACCATAGGCTCACGCCCTGTTTGGTCAGGATCCCGCTGACCGCCGTGACGCCCCCGGTACTACCGCGATCGTCGCGCAGGATCTCCGTCATCTTGGCGAGAGCCTGGAACGCGAAGTTGTTGAGCGGGCCGCCCGCGAAGGCCATGCCGCCGGTCACGGTCACCTGGCGGTCCGCAGCGACGCTCATCTCGCGCATCTGCAAGCGCACGGCTGAAGGAAAGCAGCTGTAGAGCTCGAGATGATCGGCGGCGCCGACGGCGACCCCGGTATGCTCTTCGATGCGAGCGGCGGCCGCGGCGAATCCTGCGCTACGGTGCAGGGCCTCCCGCTCGCACAGGGCCAGCATCAGGTTGGAGTCGACGACCGCGTGTGGGTAGACCCAGCGCTCCTCGGGGACGCCCATCGAGCGAGCCGTTCCGACCGAGGTCATGATGAAGCCCGCGGATTGGTCGACGTTCCACTGCGACGTCTGCAGCGCGGTGTAGGGAAACGCCAACATGCGAGCGCCGTCGCGGATCGCCTCGGCGTCGGGTCCGGTGCGATTCCATGCGTCGGGATTCTCGGCTGCGACCTGCGCGAAGTCGGCCCACAGCTGCGCCACCTGGTCGCGGTGCTGGTCGACGCCGATGCCGTCGGCGGCGCGGATGGCGTTCTCGATCATGCTGTACTGCGTCACCGGCATGCCCAGGCCGCGCGCGAGCTCGAGCTCGTGCAGGACGTCGCGCGCCGGCCGCAGCACTTCGTCCGCTACGACCGAGGGGTCTTGCTGCGTATAGGTTTCTTCGACACCGCGCTTGTTTGCGCAGCGGCTGCGGAAACGCGCCTCGGCGCCGGTGATCAACACGATGTCCGCCCGGCCGGCGGCGAT
>JANQHZ010000868.1 GCA_028282445.1 Candidatus Binatia bacterium
GAAGCTACCGTCGTCGTCGACTTCGATCTGAGAAGAGTCGATCGCGCCGGTTTGCGCCTTTACGCCCGGGCGGAGCTCCATCAAGCTCCCGGAATCGCCGGCCATGCAGCCGTCACTGAGCTCGAAGATCAGGTACTGTGGCGCTTTCGGCGCACCCGCGAGGGCAGGTTCTCCCCGCCAGTGGCGGTGGTCGGCGGCGACACCGCGCAGAACGTAGGCGCGGCGTCCGTCGATCGGCGCGTAGAAGTAGATCGCATCCGCGTTGTCGATCGTCGCCTTGTTGACGACCTGAATGGCATGACGGAAGACCGGGAAGCTCGGGTCGGCGAAGAATGCTCGCTCGACGGCGCCGTGGACGTATCCCATAAGGTAGCGGTAGCCCTCCGCGAGATTGCGGTCGTTGGCGGGGGCGGGTAGCAGCTCCGGGCGGTCGATCGCGTCGCGGGCCTTCTGCAGGTCGGCGATGAACTCGTCCCAGGCGCAGCGCAGCTCGCTCATGGTGTCGCCACTCATCGGCTCTCTCCTTCAGTCTTCCAGCCGTATCGTTCGTAGAGGTCGGCAAGCCTCGTCTCGATACTGTCCGCTTCGAGTCCGAACTCTTCGAGGCTGTAGCTGTGGCCGGAGACATGTTTGCGCGTTCGCGCACTTTCGTCATCGAGCAGCGCGCGGTACTCGGTGCTCATCGGAAGGTCGAGCGACCCGTACAGCTCGGCGATGGTCGAGGCCGGGTCCTCGACCAGTGCACGGTAGTCGACCAGCGCGCTGCGGGTTTGCGGGTGGCGCTCGAGAACCTCGAGCGGGTGGCGGTAGGTGTGGAAGGACTGTTCGGCGAGGATCCGTTGGCAGCGCTCGATGCGCTCCGGCGGCCAACGGAGTCGTCGCCAGCCGGTCGATACCAGTTTGAGCAGGCTCGGGATCGTTTCCTCGGGGTTGCGGATGGGGACGACGATCCGGGCGCCGGGGAAGGTTTCGATCAAGGCTTCGACGCGCCCGGCGAACAACGGATTCTTGCTCAAGTGAATCTTGTCGGCGCCGTTCAGGTAGAGCTGACGGCGGACGCAATCCCGGTAGAAGCGCATCAGCCGCTTGCGTTTGCGTTCCGGCCACTCGTCGACGCGGTAGAAATCGAGATCACCCATGTACGGCATCTTGGTGATCCAGAAACCGGAGGCGCACGAGTAGTAGAGGACCATGTCGTCCTCTTCGTGCTCGGTCAGGCCCATCTTGTGGACCTTGCGGACGGCGGCGTAATGGCGATCTTCCCAGGCGCGAACTCGCCGCTCGATCGCGCCGCCGAGCGCTGCGCGGTCGAGGCGCATGACGAGTCGAATCGCTCGCTTTTGCAGCAGCGAGGGGAAGTACATCTCGTAGAGCCGAAACGAGCTGAAGCGCCCTTCGTCGCGGTTCATCAGGCGGTGCACTAGAGTCGTGCCGCTGCGGGCGTGGCCTACGACGAAGATCGGCTCGCGGACCTCGGTGCGCCACAGGCCGGGGAAGAGGATTCCGTCGAGGAAGAAGCACAGTGCATGGAGTAGCGATACCGCTGGCACCCACAAGAGCAGGACGGCGAGGAAGTACCACCGAACGGCCGGGATGGTTTCGCCCCAAGCGAGGCGAAGCATCTTGAAGTAGTTCGAAAAGCTGAAGTGGAAGAACAAAGTGCAATTCCCTCTTCGCCGGAGCCGGTTGCGCTTCAGAGGACGATCTGGTCGAGGTCGGCCGGCATGAAGGCGTCTCCGACGACGCTCTTTCCGTCCAGGCTGCGTACGGACCGCCCGACTGCGTGCAGCAACGGGCGGCTGTAGGCGACGCGCCCGACATGGCGCCCGGTGACGAGCTCCACGGCGGCCTCGACAGTGACCTCCACCGGCTCGACCATGTCGGGGTTCTTCTCGGCGATGTGGCCGACGAAGCGCGCGGTTTCCTGGGTGAGAACGATCGCGACCGGGGCGAGGGTGTTGACGAATACGCCGTCGCCGGCGACTTCGTGGGCGAGACCCTCGCTGTAGCGGTTCAATGCGGCCTTGGTAGCGCCGTACGCTACCACCACGTGTGCGGCTTCCGGGGTGTCGCGGTAGGGGACGATCGGTTGCCGCGCGGTATCGCTGCTGACGTTGAGGATCCAGCCTCGCTTTCGTTCGCGCATCCCGGGAAGGACCTGCTGCGCGAGGTCGACCGGGGCGTGGAGGTTGACCTCGAGCATCTTGCGGCGGTCTTTGAGCGCCGTGTCGCTGGGGAGAGACCAACGGCCCATTGCGGCGTTGTTGACGACGATATCGAGCGGTCCGAGCTCCTTCTCTGCACGGACAATCAGATCGGCACGCTCCTCTTCGGAGACGAGGTTGGCGGTGACGGCCGCGGCCTTTCCTCCGCTTGCCCGGATCTCGTCGACCGCTTGCTCGAGCGTTCCATCGAGGTTGCCGTGTACGCCGAGCCGCGACGCCGACAAGACGACGGCTGCGCCCTCGGCCGCGAGGCGGCGTGCAATGGCCCGTCCGATCCCCCGGCTTGCGCCGGTGATGAGTGCATTGTGGCCGTCGCAGACTCCCATACCCGTCCCTCTCGACTGTCGCCTACGCCATGGCGCGTGCACGCAGTTGGCCGCAGCCGGCGTTGATGTCGATTCCCTTTTCGACGCGCAGGGTGGACGGTACTCCGTGCCCGGAGAGTACGCGCTGGAACTCGGCGGCATTGTCGCGCGCCGGTCGATCGTACGGTCCGCTGCCGGTTGGGTTCACCGGGATCAGGTTGACGTGGCACATCATCCCCTGCAGGAGTCGTCCCAACTTCGCCGCATGCCCCGGGCTGTCGTTCTGTCCGTTCAACAAGACGTATTCGAAGAAGATCCGACGATTCGTGCTGGAGATGAAGTCGCGGCATGCGTCGAGTAGCTGCGCGATCGGGTAGCGTTCATTGATCGGCATGGTCTCGGAGCGCGTACGGTCGTCGGGCGCGTGGAGCGACACCGCCAGATTGATCTGAAGGTCCTCCCCGGCGAGCAGGCGGATCTGGGGAGGGAGACCGACGGTCGAGAGGGTAATATGGCGTGCTCCGATGTGGAGGCCGGCGTCGTCATTGAGTACGCGCACCGCGGCCAGCGTGTTGTCGTAGTTGGCGAGCGGCTCTCCCATGCCCATGAAGACCACGTTGGTGACGCCCTGTCGCTCGCCGCGGGAGCGCTCGCCGGCGGCGATTTCGGCATCGTCTTCGGCGCGCGCGAGGCGTTCCATCTCCATCACCTGCTCGACGATCTCTCCGACGGACAGCTGGCGGCGGAAGCCCTGTTGGCCGGTGGCGCAGAAGGTGCAGCCCAAGGCGCAGCCGGCTTGGGTGGAGACGCAGACCGTTTTGCGGGCCTTGCGGTGGCCGTCCGCTTCGTAGCGCATCAGCACCGTTTCGATCAGCTCGCCGTCAGCCAGGCGAAAGAGTAGCTTGTCGGTCGAGCGATCGGCCGAACGTTCGTGTCTCGCCACTTCAATCTGGCCCACGCTAAATCGACTGTCGAGCTTTGTGCGCAGCGACTTGGCCAGCGTCGTCATGTCATCGAAGGATGGCGTGAGCGAGCGATAGAGTGCGGTCCACAGCTGGCGCGCGCGGAAGGGAGGCTCTTCGAGTGCGGCGACCTCCTTGGCGAGCTCCTCCTTGCTCAGGTCGAGGATGTTGGGCTTGGCGTCGCTCGCGGCTGGATCGCGATTCGGAGCTGTGTGCGGGACATTCATGGCGAAGTCGAGCCATAGCATTTCGACGCGGTGCGGACACCATCGCATCGCGGAGGGTTCGGCGTTGTTGCGTAGGGTTCGCGGGCCTGTGGCTGACACTTAAACAAGTCCGGTCCATTAGCAGTTAAAGATGTCCGGTTTCATTGTCCGGCGATTTGTTGGGTTTGGTCTTCGGTTTTCGAGTT
>JANQHZ010000933.1 GCA_028282445.1 Candidatus Binatia bacterium
GTGGGCCGGACACTGTATTCTCGCCGGTTCATGCATCCATACGTCTCTGTAGTTCTGATTACCGGTGCTTCCCGCGGTGTTGGCGCCGCCGCGGCAGAGGCGTTCGATCGTGCCGGCGCAAAGGTGGCTCTCGCGGGCTCCGATCGGGCCGCGCTCGAAGGCGTCGCGCAGCGGATGAGCGCCCCCCTGGTCATCGAAGCGGATTTGTCGCGGGTCGACGATTGCGAGCGAATGATCCATCGCACCATCTCTCACTTCGGGCGCATCGACGTTCTGGTCAACAACGCTGCCGTCAACCGTGCGCTCGGCTCCGATCGCGTCGGTTCGGACGACATCCACGATTCGATGGAGACAAACTTCATCGGTCCGATGGCGGCCACTCGTCTGGCCGTCAAGGAGATGCGCAATCGGGGACGCGGCCAGATCATCAACGTCAGCGCCGCCGGCTATCTGTTGGGGATGCCGCTGATGGCGCCCTATGCCGCGAGCAAGGCGGCTTTCGGTAGCTGGACTCGCGCCATGCAGGCCGAGTGGGCGGGCACCGAGATCTTGGTCACGGAGTTCTTTCTCGGATTCGTCCAGTCGGACACCGCGGCGGATGGCGAAGGGGGAGGCGAACCGGCGCTGCAACAGATTGCCGACAGTCCTTGGGCCGGACTGCTGTTCCGGGCTCAGTCGCCCGAAGAGATCGCGCGTTGCATCGTCGATTGTGTTCGCGAAGGCCGCTCGACCGCCTACTCGAGCTTCTCGGTTCGCCTGATGGCTTTCTTGGGGTTGTTCGCCCGTCTGCGAGTGCCACTGGCCGCGAGCGTCGCGCGCACACTGCGTGCCCGTACCGGGACCGGGCAGTTCAGCCCGCGCCCCTCGTCGGCCGCCTCCACGCCCGTTGCCGCGGACGGGTCGCAAAGCGACCCGGCTCCGGTGACCGTCGAACCGGTCCGGGAAGCGGCCCCCGCGGCCGCCGCCGCTCCGGCGATCGAGCCCGCCGCGCCCCTAGCGATTGCTGCATCGGCCGATGCGGCGTCCGCGGTGTCGCCGTCCAAAGATGCCGCGCCCGAGGACAGTGGGCGTGGCTCGAAACAGGCGAAGCCCCCTACCAAGGCGCCGGCGAAGAAGAGGGCCACCAAGAAGACGACCAGGAAAGCGGCAACGAAGAAAACCGCCAAGAAGGCTGCGGCCAAGAAGAAGCCGACGAAAGCGGCTGCCAAGAAGACCGCAAAGAAAGTGGCCGCGCTTTCGCCGGAGGCGACCGCGCGTGTGCGGGCGGCCGCGCAACGCGCCGCCGCTTCGGCCAAAGGGGACGAGACGTCGCCCGCCAAGAAGTCGAGCGGAAGCGAGAAGTCCAGCGCTCCGGCGGTCGCCGACAAAACGTCGGAAGAATCGACGGATTCGTAGGCCCTGAGCGATGGACACGGCAGGTGCGGTTGTTCTGGTAACCGGCGCTTCGGCCGGTATCGGTCGCGCGACCTGCCTCGCCCTCGACCGCGCCGGTGCACGCGTGGCGATGGCGGCTCGCCGGGGCGAGCGTTTGCGCGAGGATGCAGCTTCGATGCGGGACGCCCTGGCGTTGCCAACCGACCTGGCCGATCTCGCCGCGGTCGAGCGCATGGTCGATCAGACGCTCGCGCACTTTGGCCGTATCGACGTCTTGATCAACAACGCTGGGGTGTCTGTCCTCACGCGAAGTGATGCGATCGATCCAGCTGAGATGCGCAGGATGCTCGACGTCAACTTCACTGCCGCGGTCGTAGCGACGGGCAGAGCGCTTCCCGCCATGCTGCGCCGGCATCGCGGGCTGATCGTCAATGTCGGTTCTCCCGGTGGCTATCTCGGCGTGCCCTTCTTTGGGTCGTACGCGGCGAGCAAGGCGGCGCTACACGCCTGGACGCGCTCCCTGCAGGCCGAGTGGGCGGGGAGCGAGATCTTCGTGGCAGAGTACCATCCCGGCGTCGTCGAAACCGAGATGCACGACGTGTCGTTGGCGCAGTCCGAGCTCGCGGAAGCGGATCGTTTGGCCGATGGCGAGGGGGGGCCGGTTGCGGCGATACCGGCCGTGTCGGCGGAGACGGTAGCGCGCGACTTGGTCGCTTGCATACGCCGCCCGCGGCTCGCGCACTACTCGAGTCCGGCGGTTCGTTACGGCTCGCTCGTGGCCTACGTCGATTGGCTGCGGCGAAGGTTCATGGGACGACTGGGGGAGTCGGTGCGCCGCCACGCCGGCATCGCGACCTTCTCGGATTGAAAAGAAAGGGCCGCAGTGAGATTCGAAGTACAGCGCTGGGACCGGGCTGTCGACCCGGACGAGGCCTCGTTGCGAACGACCCTGCAGAGAGAAGGCTACAGCGTCTTCGCGTGGAGCGACCGAGCGGGCGCGACCTACGAGCCGCACGTCCACGACCACGACGAGAGTATCTGGATCTGCGCGGGTGAGATGACATTCGGCGTCGATGGCGACGACTTCTCACTGCGAGCGGGAGACCGTTTGATGCTACCCTTGGGTACCGTACATACCGCGGTCGCCGGCAGCGAGGGCGCTTCGTATCTCGTCGGCCAGCTGCCGCGCCGGTAGAGCCGAGCGCGACCGGGCGGATGGGCGAGCAACCGCGCAGGGCGATCGTGCTTTCCGGAGGCGGCGCCCGCGGTGCCTACGAAGCGGGCGTTCTTTCCTTCGTCTTCGACCGTGTTTCCCGTCGCGTCGGGCGACCCGTTCACTTCGACATCGTCACCGGTACCAGCGTCGGCGCCATCCATGCCTGCTACGTTGCGGCGAGTCAGCAGTCCGCCGACTGCGGTCGAGGCTTGCTGGAGATCTGGCGATCGTTGTCGTTCGAATCGGTGATGTCCCTGTCGGCCGGCGCCGTTCTCGGGGTTCCCTGGCGGATGTTCGGGTTCGGCCTGCCGAAAACACCCAACGGCGACCGAATTCCCGGATTGTTCGAGACGACCGGACTCGAATCCTTGGTTGCCCGGGCCGTGCATTGGGATCGTCTGAGAGAAAACATCGACTCGGGACGCATCGAGGGCCTGGCGGTGACCGCTACAGAAATCGCCAGCGGCAAGTCGATCGTATTCCTCGACCGACCGAATGGCGATCCTGCGAGCCAGGCGGACGATCCGCTGGTTCGAACCGTGGCGGCGCGGATCGGCGCGTCCCATGCCCTCGCCTCGGCGGCCATCCCGATGATCTTCCCGGCGATTCGGATTGGCCGGCGCTTCTACAGCGATGGTGGACTCCGCATGAATACACCGCTGGCGCCGGCTTTGCGGATGGGTGCCGACCGAGTGTTGGTGGTGGGTCTGCGTCCTACCCCGGCATCCGATGCCGAAGAGCTCGAGCCGGCGCGGGAAGCGATTGCCCAAAGCCCAATCTACCTCGCCGGCAAGGCGCTCAACGCGTTGTTGGTCGACCGGGTCGAGTACGATCTCGAGCGGATGCGTCTCTTCAACGAAATCTTGCGCAACGGCGTCGAGGCTTACGGTGAAGAGTTTCTCGAGCGAGTCAACGAACCGATCGTTGCCCGCCGCGGTCGAGCCTACAAGATCGTCGATTCGTTGTTCGTACGCCCTTCTCGCGATTTGGGTGTGGAGGCGGCGGAGTGCATCGGCGGTCAGTTGCGATCCGGTGGCGGCGGGCCGTTGAAGCGCCAGGTCCTTCGGTATCTGGTCGACAGCGGTGTCAGCGAGTCGGACTTCTTGTCCTTTCTGTACTTCGATGCCTGCTACGCCGAACGCCTGATCGATATGGGCCGACGCGACGCTGCCGCCGTCGAAGACGATCTGGTGGAGTTTTTCTCGTGAGCGGCTCCGGGCGCAAGGACTACGGCTCGGATCGCGATGCCGGGATCTGGGCCGGTCAATCGGTCGCCCGGCGCTTCGTGTCACCGGATGGATTTACGGTCCTGGTCGGCCGCACCGCGCGCGACAACGATGTTCTGAGTATCAAGCTTGCGGCGCCGAACGACACCTGGCTGCACATCGCATCCGGGCCGGGCTCACACGTCATCATCCGCAATCCGGACAACCTGTCGACGATCCCGCGCGATACCGTGCACTTCGCCGCTGCGTTGGCGGCGGGTTACTCGAGCGCGCGAAAAGGCGGGCGCACCGCCGTGCACGTGGCGACCGCGGCCGACGTGTCGAAACCGCGCGGTTCGGCGCCGGGCAAGGTGGCGCTGCGCCGCTATCGCACGGTCCAGGCGAGACCCAGCCGAGGAGACGGCGAAC
>JANQHZ010000972.1 GCA_028282445.1 Candidatus Binatia bacterium
GCGCTTCCATCCGCTCGTGCGTCGCATCGATCGAACAGCCACAGATCGAGTCGTGCGCCTGGTTCTGCAACAGGTTGCGCCACGCCCGGCGCAGGGATGGGCGTTCGTCCGGCAAGCCGAACATCGTCGCGATCGCGGCCCAGGGCTCGGCCCAACACTCGAGAGCCGTTTCGATGCGCCGATTGCGAATCTTGATGGGCATGCGAGCCGACCACACCCCGGGGAGCAGATTCGCCCTGCGTCCGCCGACAAGATCCCCTGAAAACGATTCGAGCTCCGCCGCAGCCGGAGCGGCGGCGACGACGTCGTCGAGCAACGCGCGCTCGACTGTCGCGCCGATCCGCTCTGCCAGTTTCGACGCAACCTGCGCGACATGAGGATCCGGCCCCGTATGGTCGCAACCGTTCATCAGCAGCACAGGTTGCTCTCCCGCGTCCGCGATCTTGCCGACCATCACCGCCAGTCGCTCGCTTGCGGTCTCCAAGTCGCGGTCCGGCCGCGAGGCGGAGAAGTAGCCCTCGCTGAGCAACAGAACCCGCACTGCGGCGCCACCGGGGGCCTGCCAGCGCCACCGCGGTCCGAGACGATCGATCTCGTTGCCGTTGCCGCGCCAGTGAACGAAGCCGTCGAGACCGAAGCCGGCGAAAATCTCCGGAAACTGGGCCGGGTGGCCGAAGGAATCGGGAACGTACGCGGTCGTCGAGAGCGGCCCGAAGTCTTCCCCGACCTGGCGCCCGATCAGCAAGTTGCGAACGTGCGATTCGGCCGACGGCAGCAGCGAGTCGGGCTGCACGTACCAAGGCCCGATCCCGAGACGGCCCTCCCGGACGTGGCCCCGCAACTCGTCTTCGCGCTCGGGACGGACGGCCAGATAGTCCTCGAGCACCACCGTCTGGCCGTCGAGGAGGAAGCGATAATCGGAATCGGCCGCCGCCAGATCCAGAACCGCATCGAGCGCGTCGACCAGCCGAGCCCGAAAGCTCTGCATGGTCCGGTACCACTCGCGATCCCAATGAAAGTGGCTGACGAGAAACACCCGCATGGCTGCCTTATAGCAGCACAACCGCGGTGGACGTCGAGCGTGCGGTCACGAGGCTCCGCCGCCCTGGACGAGTCTTCCCCCTTTGAAAAAGGGGGACTGAGGGGGATTTGTCGGAAGGAACCGATCTCAAAATCCCCCCGACCCCCCTTTTTCAAAGGGGGGCAAGAGATGCCGAGCTCAAGCGTCGCCGCGACTGACCACCGCGGCGGTCTCGATCAGCTCTTCGAGCAGCGCCATCGCCGCTTCTCCGGTCATCGTCGACGGGTCGAACCTCGGCTTCTCCGAATAGCGGAGAATCGTGCTCAGGTTGACCCGATTGAGATCGACGCTTCCCATGCGCCAGCCCGAGAAAGCCCGCGCAGGGACTTCCGAGTAGTGCAGCAGAGTCACTTCCGTGTTGCGCGAGTCCCGCACGATGTTCGAGTAGAGCTGGTTCACCTCCTGGCGTCCGCCTTCGAGCACCTGAACAAAGACGTTGCCGGTGTTGTAGGTGCACAGAACCCCGGTAATGCCGTGCTCGGGATTCTTTGCGCGCGAGCGCTCGAGAATCGATTCGATCAGCTTGTCGTCGATCGGGTCGACCGACTTGCTCGAGTAAAGGAGTCGTACCAACATTTTGCCTCAGCTCCTTCGGTCTGCCAGCAACGCGAGGAACTCGCGGCGCAGGTTCGCGTCTCTCAGGAACGAACCGCGCATGATGCTGTTCGTCATCTTCGAATCCATGTCTTTTACGCCGCGCCACTGCATGCAGTAGTGATCAGCCTTCATCACGATCGCCAGACCATCGGGCTGCATCTTGTCCTGCAGCAGCTCAGCGAGCTGATTGATCGCTTCTTCTTGAATCTGCGGGCGGGTCATCACCCATTCCACCATGCGCGCGTACTTCGAGAGCCCGATCAGCGCAGAGTGTTCGTTCGGCAACACCCCCACCCAGATCTGACCGACGATCGGGCACAGGTGGTGAGAGCACGCGCTCCGTACCGTCACCGGGCCGACGATCATGAGCTCGTTGAGACGCGACACGTTGGGGAACTCCGTCACCGGTGGCTGCGAAACGTAACGGCCGCGGAAGACTTCGGTTAGGTACATCTTGGCGACCCGCTTGGCGGTATCCTGCGTATTGTGGTCGCTCTGCGTGTCGATCACCAGCGCGCGCAGCACCTCCTCCATCTTCCCCTGC
>JANQHZ010000805.1 GCA_028282445.1 Candidatus Binatia bacterium
CCGTCCTTCGCAAAAGTCGGCGAGAACCTCCGGCCATACGTCCTCGGCCTCGCCCGCGACCACCGCGTCGGCGTGTTTCAGAGATTCCTCGGCGGTGAGCGTGACCCAAGTTCCGCCCAAGACGACCCGCACCCCCCGCGCTCGGAACCGGTCGGCTAGATCGTACGCCCGCTTGATCTGCGGCCCCATCGCCGTGATACCGACGACGTCGACATCGGCGTCGAGATCGACGTCGTAGAACAACTCGTCGACGATCGACACGTCGTGCCCCGGCGGCGTCAGTGCCTCGAGATACGGCAGGGTCGTGCCGCTGGTCCAGTAGCGAGTCGTCTTATGAAGCGTACTGTCGGCGTTGTAGTGAGTGGGTGAGATCAGGAGGATGCGCATCGCCGTACCCGTTTAACCAGCGACATGCGCCGAGACAAGCGGGCGGCCGATGCGTCCGGCAACAGCCGTCACACTCCCGCCACCACATCCCTTAGCCGCCATCGCCCGTCTGCGTGTTGCGGAAATCGGAGAGGCCGGCCCACAGGAAGAACTGCCACTTTCACCGGCCCTCGAATGGCGCTAACTTGCCGCTCCATGTCTACCGACGCCGGCGTCGTCGACGCGCGCCCTACCCGCTTCCGCATCGTTCTGAACCGCATCATCTTCCGCGGGATGCTGTTCGTCTCCGGCCTGATCGCGATCGCGATCTACGCGCTCAGTCCCGAGACCGCTTGGCGATTCGCCAAGCTGCAGGCGCGCAATCTGGCGCGACTTTGCGGCGTCAAGGTGCAGGTGCGCGGAGTCGACCGCCTCGGCGAGGGCCCCTACATCTTCACCCCCAACCACCAGAGCCACTTCGACATCGCAGCTCTCCTCGGCTGGTTGCCAGGGAACAACCGCTTCGCCGCCAAGAAGGAGCTGTTCAAAGAGCCCATCCTGGGCGCCGTCATGAGCACGCTCGGAATGATTCCCATCGATCGCGACGACACCGATGCCTCGATCAAGCGACTGCGCAAGCTCAAGGACCGCAAGTCTTCGGCGATCATCTTCCCCGAGGGAACACGGAGCCGCGACGGCGACTTGCTGCCGTTTCGCAAGGGCGCGTTCGTGGCAGCGATCGAGGTCGGGCTCCCGGTCGTTCCGGTCGTCTGTCGCGGCACCGCCGACATCATGCCCAAGGGTGGGTACCTGTCGATCCTGCCGGGACGGGTCGAGATCGACATTCTCGAGCCGATCGCGACCGACGACCTCGCTTACGACGACCGCGACCGTCTGCGCGAGACGGTGCGCGAACGAATCGCCGACTCCCTGCGCGCGTAGCGCGGCTCGGCCGCGCTGAGACCACGGTTTCTCGGACGAGCGACGCGCGACGGCCGCGCCGGTTCGGGCGCACCGTCGGCGACCCAGAAGCGCTCGAACTGAAACCACTGGTGCGGCAAGTCGCGAACGATCGTTTCCATCTCCCTCGCCACCGCGGCCATGCACTCGCCGACTTCGGACGACGTCGCCGACCGCGGCAGGGTGCGCGCCTCGCCGAAGCGGATCTCGTAGTGCCGCGTGCCCAGCCGAGGCGCGAATACCGCGATCAGCGGCGATCCCGAAAGCCTGGCCAACTCGAACGGGCCGCGCGGGAGTCGGACCAGGTCGCCGAACATCGGTACCTCGCGAGCGGTATCGACACCCGCCAGCCGGTCGACCTGAAGAGCCACGACCTCGTTGCGCCGCAGGGCGTGCAATAGCTCGAGCGAAGCGAGCACCGACTGATCCGAGTAGATAATGTTCAGACCGCGATCCTCACGCATGCGCTCGACGTAGGGACTGCTCGATTGATTCTGCTCGTGGGCCATCACGACGTTGGTCGGGCGGCCATAGCGCAGCAGGTCGGCGGCGGCGATGTCCCAGTTGCCAAAGTGGCCGGTGACGATGATGATGCCGTTACCCGCCGCCAGCGCCTGCTCTACCGGATCGGGATCCGGCAAATCGACACGAACCGGCATCGGACGCGGGCCGAAGCGCTCGAGCGTCTCCGAGAGACAGTAGGCGAACTCGACGAACATCCGCAGCGTCGTCGCCGTCGGCGAGAGCCCGTGCTGGTCGCACACCCGGCGTAGGTTGGCCTTGGCGTTGCGCCGGTTGCGGCCGATCAGGGCAAAACAAAGCGCGCCGATCGCCGCCGGAGAATAACGCTTCCACCACTCCGGACCATAGGTCGCCCCGAGCGCCGCGAACTTGCGCCACCACAAACCGTCGTAGCGCAGCTTGTTGAGGGAACCCGAAACCGCCGACATCGACGGCACGCTACCAGAGATCCTGGCGCCCTAACATCGGTGCTCGACGGAACGCTCACCTGCAGCCCGGGGATTCCGCGGCCGCGAATCCGGTGGGATCAACAAAAAAAGCAGGGCGTCGTGCCAGATAATCGGGCGGCATGCACAGATTATAGGCAGCGCTCGAGGTACCAACTGCAGCGCGCTCGTCTGTCCGACGGAGCGGTAGAGTTGGCACCGCGTGTGCTTATTTGCGAGGCATGAGAAATCGATCGGTCAAGAACTTCGGCTTAGTAGTGTGTCTCTCGTCGTTCCTCGCCTTGGTCGTTCCTTCGGGACCTGCGACCGCGGCCCCTGATCAGGACTGCCCGGGATACAACTCGGCTCTGATCGACGCCAGAGACGCCCTCACCGACGGCGACCGCGACGCGGCGATCTCCCATTTGCGCCGGGCCAAGGCGGCCCTACGCGCTTGCACGATCCGGAGCGAAGCCGACGTCACCGTCTCCGGGTGAATCGAGACTGCTCTAAATCCCAGAGCGGTCTGGGGTTTTCCGGGCCCCGACGGTCCGGCAACTCACAGGGGCGACGAAGCTTCGTCGTTAACCGAGGATCGAAGCACTCGGCGCCCCTTGTCGACAACTAGCGGATCAACGCGTTGATTTCTCTGGGATCGACGTCTTCGCCAGCTTCGAGCCGCTCCAGAACATTGTCGAGGCGCTTGACCCGATTCTGGTAGTGAAGCCGCTTCTTGCCCATGAGGCGCGCTCCTCGTGCCGTCTTCTGGTATGCCGTATCGATCCGCTGGGCGGTTTCCGGATCGACAGACCGCGACTCCTTCTCGCCCGAACTGGCGTAGGCCGGCACGCTCATGATCAATGCGCCACAAACCGCCAGAAAAATCTGCTTTCTCATCGACTACTCCTTTCCGAGCCGCCCTCCACCCTAAAGGAGGCCGGCAGTTCCTGAGTGCGTGTGACTATGTCTTACGCACGTCCGGCCAGGCTCGCAAATAGATAATTTGAGCCCCTTCATCGGGAATACTTTTGGAGAGGGCCCCAATGAGGTCCGGAACGACAGTATTCCCGATAATGGGAAGGGCGCCCTCTCCGTCGGCGGAGGTTACCCGCGTGTTCGTTGCCGCCCGGGACGCTGCAGGGGTCCGAACATACGGTGCCGCGCCGCCTCGTAGATCGCGATGATGGCGGGATGTTTGAGCCGCCGCTCGAGCGAGATCGCATAGAACGATTCCCGCACCTCCTCCACGCGCCCAACCGCAACCACCGAATGTTGTTTGCAGATTTCGTCTTCGATCGCGCGCGGCCCTGGGAAGATCCCCACCCCGGCCTGACCGAAAACCTTGAGCAGGCCGGAGTCTTGGAATTTACTCACGACCCGCGGGCGGATATCGCGGACGCCGAACCACTTGGCCAACGACTGGCCCAGCGTCGTGTTGTCGGTCGGGAGCAGCAAAGGAGCGCCGTCGAGCGAGCGGGGAAAACCACGGCGATGCTTTTTGGCCAGCCCCTCGGTCGCGAAGAATACGATACCGCACTCGCCGAGTTGGTGACTGTACGCTCGTACATCCGGCAGGCTTTGCTGCGGCGCATCCGAAATGACGAGATCCAGCTGGTGGGCAGCGAGTTGTCCGATCAACCTGTCAGTCCGGTCCACTGTACAGACGAACTCCACCTCGGCCTCCTGCTCCAACGCTGGTCGCAACAATCGAAAAGCGACCAGCTTGGGCACGACATCCGCGACCCCCACCGCCAGGCGGCTGCGGATCCCCCCGGCGAGCCCACTGGTCACATCCATGAGCTCCCGACCGAGACCAAATATCTCGTCGGCGTAGCGGAAGACCAACTCGCCGAACTCGGTGAGGACCATTCCGCCGCCGCCGCGAACCAGCAATTTCTCCCCGAAAGATTCCTCGAGCGCGCGAATCTGACCGCTGATCGTCGGCTGCGACAGCTTCAACTCGTCACAAGCCTTCGCAACGCTACCGGTCCGCGCAACCGTCCAGAAATAGAGTAAGTGGTGATAGTTCAACCATTGCACGGCAGTACTCCCCCATGACTTCGATCGAATCTCGCCCAAGCTTGTAGAGGACAAAATCGGATCGGCACAACCTCGGCTCGCAACAATCGAAACGAACCGGCATCGCCGACCGCGAAACCGGCTGCGATCCCACGCGCTGCATTCCATGTGCCTGCTGGGCTTCCGGCGGAACGTCAGCGCGGGTAGGTTCGACCCCTCGCTGAACACGGCGGAAACAGAGCGACGTGAATGGCCAGGAATGTAGCAGGCACGAACGAAGATAGCGGCGATGAGCACCGTGTCGCCGTCATCGTACCGGCGCTCGATTGTCGCGCCACGATCGAGCGGGTCGTGCGGGGTGCGCGTGAATTCGTCGATACCGTCCTGGTGGTCGACGACGGGTCGGGCGACGGAACCGGCGAGGCGGCGCAGCGCGCCGGCGCGACCGTCCTTGCCAACCCGAGCAACCTCGGCAAGGGCGCGGCTCTGCGTCGCGCTCTCGGCTGGTGTCGCGACCACGGATTCACCCACGCCATCTCGATGGACGGCGACGGCCAACACCTGGCCTCGCAGCTTGCGGTCGTTGGCGCGGCAGCGCGAGAGCATCCCGCCGCCCTGGTCATTGGGCAACGCATCATCGACCCCACCGTCGTCTCGGCGAACCGGCTATTCGGAAACCGCTTCGCCAATCGCTGGGTCGAGATCGCCTGCGGCGAGACCATCCCCGACACCCAGTCGGGGCTGCGCGTCTACCCGGTCGAGTCGACCCTCGCCCTCGGCAGTCGAGCCGATCGCTTCGCCTTCGAGACCGAGATTCTGATCCGCGCCGTTCGAGCAGGCATCGAAACCCGTTCGGTCGAGGTCGAAGTGTACTACCCGCCCGCCGACGAGCGACACAGTCACTACCGGCCCTGGATCGACACCGTCCGCATCATCTTCGTCGTGCTAGGGCTGATTTTTCGAATCTACTGAAACGAGCGCAGGCGAAGGTCGTTTCGCTACAGGTCGTGCATCCGTGCGATTCCCGCAACCCAGATAGCACCGACCCCCTGCCAGGGGCTGCCGAAAAACGAATCATACGGAGAACGAGCGAATATCCCTATCAAGGCTGAGGCGAAGGCGAGGCAAAGGCTGAGGATGGTAGGGATGCATCGGGAACGGCAATAGCCGTCGCGCTCCGCGCGACCACCACCCTCAGCCTCGCCTTCGC
>JANQHZ010001098.1 GCA_028282445.1 Candidatus Binatia bacterium
AGTCTTTTGCCGCGTTGAAAGCGACGGCGACGATCACCTCGTCGAACGAGCACAACGCCCTCCGTACGACATCGAGGTGTCCGTTGGTGATCGGATCGAACGATCCGGCGTATACGGCGGTACGTTTCACTGCGGTGTATCGTCTGACGATCGGCGCGAGAGAAGAGTCACGCAGGTATTCCCATAGCGTCGGGTTTGGGTCAACCGCAAACCCCCAACATCCGCCAGAGCTTCGTCGCTGCCGTGCTCGACTGCGACGACACCCCCTGGGGCAGCGATGCCGGCCCGATCGATCGCGCTCAGCACGCGGCCCGCGACCCGTTCCGCATAGGGCGGGTCGATCAGTACGACTCGGAACCGCGGGCCCCGCTCGGCGAGCTCTTCAATCGCGACGCTCACCGAACGCGCCATGATTCTGGATCGATCCGCGAAGCCGCAGGCCTCCACATTCTGCCTGAGCAGCACACCGGCACGCCGATCGCGCTCGACGAAGACGGCCGAGCCGGCACCCCGACTGAGGGCCTCGATGCCGAGCGCGCCGCTACCGGCGAAGAGATCCAGCACGTCCGCGCCCCGCACCTCGATGCGACTCTCCAAGCTCGAGAACAACGCTTCCTTGACGCGATCCGACGTCGGTCGCACCTTGCGCGACGGGACGGTCTTCAAACGCCGCCCTTTGGCGGAACCGGCAATCACGCGCATTCACCCCATAAACCTCACCTGAGCGCCGACTTCCAACCCGCGTAGAGCCGGCGGCAATCACCTCGGCCGTTGCTTGAGAGTGCCCAGCCGCCTCGCTAAAGCTAGTCGGATGAACAACAGGAGACGCTCGATGAGAAACGTAGCCCGCCCCCTGCTCGTGTTCGTCGCAGCCGCACTGTTTGCGGCATGCACGCCCCCGGACAATTCGGAAGAGCTGGCCGCGATCAGCCAGCAGCAGAAGCAGATCCTCGCGAAGCTCAGTGCGATGGAGAAGAAGCTAGACGCGGCGAAGGCCCCCGCCCCGCCGCGACAGCGCCCGAGCGGCCCCGACCCGGACAAGAAGTACGACCTTCCGGTCGCCCACTCGGTCATCAAGGGCCCCGCCGACGGATCGATCACCATCGTCGAGTTCTCGGACTATCAGTGCCCGTTTTGCGCACGCGCCGAGCCTATCATCATGCAGGCCCTCGAGGCCTACCCGACCCAGGCACGCTTCGTGTACAAGCACTTTCCTCTCGAGTCGATCCACCCACATGCGATGGGCGCCTCGCAAGCGGCTATCGCCGCCGGAAAGCAGGGCAAGTTCTGGGAGATGCACGAGAAGCTCTTCGCCAACCAACGGGCCCTGCAGCCGGAGAAACTGGACAGCTACGCCACCGAGCTCGGCCTCGACGTCGAGAAGTTCAAAGCCGACATGGGCTCGGATGAGACCAAGAAGGCGGTCCGCGACGACATGAGGCTGGCGCGTAGCGCCGGAGTTCGCGGCACCCCGACGATCTTCGTCAACGGCAGGCTACTGCGAAACCGCTCGATCGACGGTTTCAAGGAGCTCATCGACAAGTTGATGAAGGAGAAGGCACAAGGCTGAGGCGGCCTCTGCAAGGCCGCTCTGGCGTTAAGCCGGTCGTCGCTCATAATAGGGGCATGACCTATTTCCGCCGAATGGGAGCGCTGGGATTGCTGCTCGCGGCAGCCGCAATCCCGTCCGCCCTATCGGCCCACACCGGCTTGGTCCCGCTCACCTTCTGGGCCGACAATTTCACCCCAGCGGACGCACGCTGCCAATTGGAAGTCGGCGCCGGCGCGGCCACCTGCGGATTCGGCACCTGGATCATCCGGCGCGATTGCCTGCTGTCGAGACTCGACGGCGGCGTTTGCGACGAAGAAGCGGACGACGCGGCCGCCGAGGCTTTACGCCTCGGGGTTTTTCAGGGAGACATCAATCCTTCCTGTAGCCAGGCCAATCTCAACAACCTGGGCTTCCTCGACGCCCAGGACATTCAGTTCGACGTCGTCACCTTCTGCCGCGAGCTCGAAGCCGCGGCAGTTTCTGTCGTGTTCAATCCGTTTTTCGCTGCCGACGGCGAGCGAACGCTCAGCGACGGCGAAAAGCAGTGTATCCGGAGCTTCGCCTCGGTGACGACCAAGGCGTTCAACTACGCCTTCCGGGTACGCCGTTCCACACTCGACCGGATCGCCAATCGACGTCGCTCCAGTCGCACCAAGAACGCCGACGTGCGCGAAGCGGACGGCAGGATCTCCGACTCGAATCGGGCCCTGCAGAGCGCCCTCGTGCGCAACTGCAGCGAGAGTGATTTCCAGGCTCTTTACGGGCTGACCACGGCCGACGCCGTCGCCCTGGTATCGACGCGCTCGGCGTGTCTGGCGACCAGAACCTACCCGGTCGAAGCGTTCGAATGCCCCGACGCTGTCTGCGGCAACGGCATGCGCGAGACCAACGAGGACTGCGACGACGGCAACCTCGACGCCGGCGACGGTTGCGACGATCGATGCCGAGTCGAGTTCTGATCCGCCGAGTGCGGCACGGTCCCAGCGCCGGTCAGGTGCGATAGTCGGAGTTGAAGCGGACGTAGTCGACGGTCAGGTCGCTCGCCATCCGCAAAGCCGACCCTCTGCCCGCGTGCAACTCGATGCGAACGGTGAACTCCGGCCGGGCGGCGATTCGGCCGGCCTGTCTCTCGACCTTGTCGACCACCTCGACGCCTCGCGACACGATCTGAATGTCGTTCAGGAAGACGTCGAGCTTGTTGGGGTTGAAAACCGCTCCGCTGTAGCCCGCGGCGCAAACGATCCTGCCCGCATACGGATCTCCGCCGTAGAAGGCCGTCTTGCAAAGCGGCGAACGCGCCACTGCGTCGGCCACCTTGCCGGCATCTCGCGCCGACCGCGCTCCCCGTACCTCCACGTCGACGAGCTTGGTGGCACCTTCGCCATCTTTGACGATCATTCGCGCCAGCTTGCGCGCGATATTCGCGACGGCGCCGGCGAAACCGGCGTAGCCGCGTGATTCGCCCGAGATCGGCTTGTTGCCGGCCGCGCCATTGGCAAAGAGCAGGACCGTGTCGTTGGTACTCGTATCGCCGTCGACGACGATCGCGTTGAACGACCCTGGCAAAGCCGCCCGCAGCGCTTTGTCGAGCGCCGAGCGACTCACCGCCGCATCGGTCATGATGTACGACAGCATCGTCGCCATATCGGGAGCGATCATCCCGGCGCCCTTGGCCATACCGGCGACGGTCATCTCGCGGCGCCCAACCCGGAAAGTCTCCACCGCGAACTTGGGAAACGCATCGGTCGTCATGATGCCCTCGAGGGCGTCTTGGAATCCGCCTGGAGCGAGCGCCTCCACCGCAGCGTCGACCCCCCGCATGACGGTGTCCACCGGCATCGGCAACCCGATGCGTCCAGTCGAAGACGGAATCACCAAGCCCTCGTCGACCCCGAGTCGATTCGCGACCCG
>JANQHZ010001122.1 GCA_028282445.1 Candidatus Binatia bacterium
TGGTGCAAGCTGATGACGTCGGGATCGCTGAGCGAGTCGCGCAGAAACTTCATGATCGCCTCCACGCCATCGAAGGAGTACTTGCCGCTGTCATACCAGCAGCGCGCGTCCTGCGTGAAGCAGTCCGCCATCTCCTCCCATTTCTTGCTGTCGAGACAGCGAAAGTACTTGTACTTCAACTTCTTGATCGCCTCGATCTCGGCGAGCTCAGACATGGGTTCTCCTCGATTCAGCGGCCAGTTGAGTAAGCATGCCGGGCCACCCTGACGCAGCTTCGTTCGATCGGCGTTGCGGAGTCAAGACGCCGGTTGCCGCGCGAGCTCAATCCCGACTCGCGAAAAGCGGGGGGCGACGGTCGATCCACGGCTGAATCTCCTCCAACTGCGCGGCGACGCGCAGGAGGATGTCTTCCCGACCGTAGGGCGCGACCAGCTGGCAGCCGATCGGCAAGCCGGTGACTTCGTTCCTGGTCCAGTAAAGCGGAACCGACACAGCAGGCTGACCCGTCATGTTGAACGGTAGCGTAAACATCCCGAAAGGTGCGGCGCGCATCAAACCTCGGAAGGGTTCCTCGGCAGTCCCACTGAGGTGCCCGATCGGCGGCGGCGGGGCGCCAACGGTCGGAGTCAGCAGAAGATCGAAGCCCGAGTCCCACCAGGACGCCATTCGCCGCCCGAGTCCGTGCGCATATTCGATGCGCTCGAGCAGCGTAGTCGCCGACAGGCTGCGGCCGCGCTCCGCCATCTGCCAGGTAAGCGGCTCGACGTCTCCTGCTTCGATCGTGCGACCAATTCGATTCGACCAGACGTCGAGCGCGCGCGCGACGTTGGCGGCAACGATATCAACGTACGCCAGCGGGTTGCCGGTGTCGTCGAGCGCTGCCGGGTGGGCCTCGTCGACGCCGTGACCGGCGCTCTCCAGCAGTGCGGCGCCGTGCTCGACGGCCGCTCGGCACTCGGGATGGATCTCGGCATCGTTCGGCCCATGCTTCATGAAGCCGATTCGGAGCGGCAGGTGCGCACCGTCGACACACGACGCGAAAGACTCTTTCGGTGGCGACGCCGCGTACGGATCGCCCGGCATCGCTCCGGCGGTCGAGTCGAGCAGCCGCGCCGCGTCACGCACCGAGCGGGTTACGACGAATTCACAGGACAGACCGTTCCAGCGCTCGCCCAGCCCAGGCCCGAACGAGTGGCGCCCGCGCGTCGGCTTGAGTCCGACCAAGCCGCAAGTGCTCGCCGGAATCCGGATCGAGCCGCCGCCATCGCTGGCATGCGCCATCGGCACGATGCCCGCTGCCACCGCAGCCGCGGCCCCACCGCTCGAACCGCCCGCGCTGTGCTCGGTATTCCACGGATTGCGGGTCGGGCCATACGCGCTCGGCTCCGTGGTCGGCATCAATCCGAGCTCGGGCGTATTGGTGCGCCCGAGCGAGATCAATCCGGCGGCGCGAAATCGCCGAGTCAGGTGGGCATCTTCTTTCTCCACCCAGCCGGCATCCCTCAAGCACCGCATCCCGGCGTGGTACGGTGCGTCCTTCTCCTGCCCGCCGAGGTCCTTCATGAGGAACGGCAGGGCACCGAAGGGCCCACTCGGCGCCTCCTCCGCTTGCTCGAGAGCGCGCTCGAATGCCGGCGCGATGACCGCGTTGAGTGCCCCGTCGAGGCGTTCGACCCGCGCGATCGCCGCAGCGATCAACTCGACCGGCGA
>JANQHZ010001142.1 GCA_028282445.1 Candidatus Binatia bacterium
CGAATGCTGTCGTGCAGTAGCAGCGTGTCCTGTGGGACGTAACCGATCGCCTCACGCCAGCGAACCGCGTCGATGGTCGGAAGCGCGACGCCGTCGACCCGCACCTCTCCGGAGCTCGGTTCGGCGAGACCGACAATGAGGTCGGCGATGGTCGTTTTGCCGGCGCCGGAGGCGCCGACGAGGACGGTCAGCGTACCGGCGGGAATCGTCATGTCGACGCCGTCGAGCACGGTGTGGTCGTCGTAGGAAAAACGGATGTCGGTGAGCGTGATCGCACGATCGAGCCGAGGCGCGAGGGTTCCGGAAAGGACTTCCCGGGCGTCGCGCGCAGCGTCGATCGTCGCGCGCAGCGACCAGTAGGCGCTCTCGTCGACCACCATCTCCTGGTACTCGCGCTGGATCTTCCAGGAGCCGGAGATGATCCGCTCGCACAACAGTGCCAACATGATGACGCTCGGCAACTCCATTTTGGCGACGTTGACCGCAGCGTAAACGCCACCGGCCAGAAAGATAAAGATCGCCGGATCCTGTAGCGACTTGAAGGCAGTGCGGCTCAGCACCTTCTTTCGGAGAACCTGATTCAGACTCTGCACGTCCTGGTCGAGAAAGGGCCCGACGAGCTTCTCGCGCCCCATCGCCTTGAGCGGCTTGATCGATTGCAAGATGTCGGTGAGGCGGGCGACCACTTCCTTCATCAGGTCGGTTTGCTGGCCGCCTGCGCGTTTGGAGATGTTCACCAGTTGGTGCAACAACACGCCCATCGTCAGGCCGGCGCCGATCGCGAGGGCGGCCGCTCGCCAGGACACCAACAGGGCGACCACCAGATAAACCAATGCTTGTACGGTCAGAGACAAGATCGAGGTAGCCTTCAGATACGACTCGGCCGCGCGGTGCGCCTCGGTGGCGAAAGAGTTGGCGAACATGCCAACGCGCTGGCCGACGTAGTAGTGCCATCGCGAGCCGAGCAGAGCCCGCATCAGCTCGAGACGCAGGTCGGTCGCCAGATGCGCGACGCAATACCCCGCCTGACGGTTTGCGATCAGGCTGAGAATGCCCTTGAGAGAGACGCCACCAACGATGATCGCTAGAAACGCGCCCATCGTCGGTTCGAAGCCGAGGGCGCGCACCATCTCGATGATGCGCAGCTCGATCCCGGTCGGGTTCTGCGTGGCTTCGCCGGCGGCCGCACGGCCCAGAAACGGCAACAGGCCGGATACGCCGATTCCCTCGGCGAGGCCGCCGGCAAGCAGGCAGGCGACGAGCAGCACGGTGCGGCGCGGATAGGCGCGTAGAAAGGTGAGAAGCAGGCGCATCGAGCAGAAGGTTCTAGCAACTTCGCTTGCCGTTCGGTAGGACGCCGGTTGCGCGCCGTCCGCCGAGGCGCGAGAGTGCGTCGGTGGTACCGCCCCAACCAACGCCCCCCACAACGCCCCCAACCACGTCCGAGTCGACGTTTACCGCAGTCGTCCTGGCCGGCGCCCGCCCCGGTGGGGATGCCCTCGCCGCCGCCTGCGGACTGCCGCGCAAGGCGCTGGTTCCGATCCTGGGTACCCCGATGATCGTACGCGTGCTGGGGGCTTTGCGAGAATCGAGGTGGATCTCCCGCATCGCCGTCTGCGGAAGTGACCGCGCGACCCTCGAGGCCGGCGGCATCGCTTCGGAACTTCTGGAGGGCATCGAGTGGCTGGAAGCTGCGGAGCAGCCGAGCGCCAGTGTGGCCGCGGCGCTGCAGGTGCTCGGTCCCGACGTGCCGGTTCTGGTCACAACCGCCGACCACGCTCTGTTGACGGCGGCCATCCTCGACGAGTTTTGCGCGGCTGCGACCGCTACCAGCGGCGACGTCGCCGCGGCCGTCGTTGCAGCGGCGACCGTGAGAGCCGCTTATCCGGAAGCCCTGCGGACGTTCTATCCGCTGCGTGACGGGGCTTACACAGGGTGCAATCTGTTCGCCTTCACCGGTCCCGGGGGCCGGCGTGCGGCCGAGGCGTGGTGTCAGGTCGACCGCCTCCGCAAGAAACCCTGGCGGGTC
>JANQHZ010001144.1 GCA_028282445.1 Candidatus Binatia bacterium
GTCGTCGATCCGCGTCGCTCCGAGACGGCCGAGCTCGCCGACGAGCACGTCGCGATTCGTCCGGGCGGTGATGCGGCGTTTCTCCTGGCGATGATCCGCACCTTGGTCGATCGCGGCCGCGTCGACGACGCAAAGATCGGAGAGTCGGCGGAGGGCTGGTCGCGGGTGCGGCCCCATGTGGAGGAGCTCGATCTCGATGCCGCGTCCATTGCTTGCGGTGTGTCGCTCGACACGATCGAACGATTGGCCCTCGAGCTGATCGATGCCGAGGCCGGGGTGGCGTACTCACGGGTAGGAACCTGCAACAACCGGCACGGCACTCTCGCCACCTACGCTACCGATTTGCTCAATATCGTCGCGAACCGCCTCGGCCGTGAAGGCGGTTGGATGTTTCCGACCCCGGCGTTCGATAGCACCTTGGTATCGCGCTTGCCGGGCGGGGACGGTCACGCGCGCTGGACGAGCCGGGTGCGCGGCTTGCCCGAGACCCTCGGTGACCTTCCTTCGGCTTGCATGGGCGAAGAGATCGAGACGCCGGGAGACGGGCAGATACGCGCGATGCTGACCTTCGCCGGAAACCCGGTCTTGTCGACGCCGAACGGCCGCAGGCTCGGTGCTGCGATGGACGAACTCGATTTCATGGTGTCGATCGACCTGTACGTCAACGAAACGACAAGGCACGCCGATATCATCCTCCCCTCCGCCTGGACCCTGGCAGACGACCATGTCGACCTCCTCGTATCCGGATTCGCCGTACGAAATTTTGCGCGCTGGTCGCCTCCCGCAATCGAAGCAGGCGCGGGGGAACGATCCGACTGGGAGATTCTTCTCGATATCATCAAAAGGATGGGTGGCGGCCCTACCGGAGTTCCGATTGTCGACAAGCTGCTCGCGACCGCCGAACGATTCGGCTACCGGTGGCACCCCTCCAAGCTGGCCGACTGGTTGCTCCGCATCGGACCGCACGGCGATCGCTTCTTGCCGTGGAGCTCCGGGCTCAATCTCGCCAAGCTGAAGGAGGCGCCCCACGGCATCGATCTCGGTCCGCTCGAGCCCGGGCTCGGGCGGATCGCGCGGCGCAGTGGCCGCGCCAATCTCGCGCCGCCCGCCTTGCTCGATGCGTTGGCGGCTTACGTGAGGGAGCTTCGCACGCCGGCGCCGGACGACGAGGTGCTTCTCATCGGTCGCCGCGAGCTGCGTACCTGCAACTCCTGGATCCACAACGCACCGTCGATGGTGCGCGGACGGGAACGCTGCGTCCTGTATGTCCACCCGCAGGATGCCAGCCGGGCGGGGCTGGTCGAGGGAGGCAAGGCCTGTCTCGAGAGCAAAGTGCACCGCGGCGACGTCGTGGTGCACGTCACCGATGAGATGCGGCCGGGTGTTGTCAGCCTGCCGCACGGTTGGGGGCACGCAGAGACCGCTCCTTGGCAGAGTGTCGCGAGCCGTCGGCCCGGCGTCTCGGCCAATGACTGGACCGACGACCAGGACGTCGAGGCGGTGGTCGGTCAGTCGATTCTGAACGGAGTCCCGGTGCGGTTGAGCGCTGCCGCATAGCAGTCCGATGAAAAAGTAGGGCGGAGGCGAAAATGAGGGATTGGGCGATCTGGCAAGGCGCGAAACCGGAGGCAAAGTCGGGACT
>JANQHZ010000825.1 GCA_028282445.1 Candidatus Binatia bacterium
GAAGTCTTCACCGCCGAGGTAGGTGTCGCCGTTGGTCGACTTCACTTCGAAAACGCCGTCGCCGAGCTCGAGGATCGAGACATCGAAGGTCCCGCCACCGAGGTCGAAAACCGCGATCTTCTCGTCCTTCTTTTTGTCGAGCCCGTACGCCAGCGAGGCCGCCGTCGGCTCATTGATGATACGGAGCACTTCCAAGCCGGCGATGCGGCCGGCGTCCTTGGTCGCCTGACGCTGACTGTCATTGAAATATGCCGGGACGGTAATCACGGCCTGCGACACCGGCTCGCCCAAGAAATCCTCCGCCGTCTGCTTCATCTTCTGGAGGATGAAAGCCGAGATCTCTTGCGCGCTGTACTTCTTATCGCGCGCTTCGACCCAGGCATCGCCGTTGTCCGCCCTGATGATCTTGTAGGGCGAAAGCGATTGGGCCTTTTCAATTTCGCCGTCTTCGAATCGTCGGCCGATCAGCCGCTTGACGGCGTAGATGGTGTTCTCCGGATTGGTCACCGCCTGACGCCGGGCAATCTGCCCAACCAGACGCTCACCTGAATCGGAGAAAGCCACGACCGACGGCGTCGTGCGGCTCCCTTCCGAGTTCGCGATCACCGTCGGCTCGCCGCCTTCCATGACGGCGACACACGAGTTGGTCGTTCCCAGGTCGATTCCGATAACTTTACTCATGGCTCATCTCCTTAAGAACCGAGCTCAGTCGCCCGGCTCCACGTGCTTCTGTATTTCAGTTCTGCCCGGATCCCGTGGACACGGTCACTTGTGCTGCTCTCAGCAGCCGCTCGTGCATGCGGTAGCCCGGTAGATATTGCTCGACGACGCGATTGGCCTCGACGCTGTCGTCCGGAACCTGTGCCACGGCTTCGTGAATGGCAGGGTCGAACGCCGCGCCCGTCGCATCGATTCGTTCGATTCCGTGACGCCCCAACATCTCGAGCGCCCCTTTGAGGACCAGGTCCACTCCTTCGACGACCGAGCTCGGATCCTCGCTCGCACGGGCATGATCGAGCGCCCTCTCCAGATTGTCGATCACGCCGAGCAGGTCGCGCGCCAGCGGTTCGGCGGCATATCGCAAGGCCTCGCTACGCTCCCGCATCGATCGCTTCTTGAAGTTCTCGAGCTCGGCGCGCTCGCGCAGGTAGAGGTCTTGGCTCTCGGCCGCAGCCGCCTCCGCCGCCTCGAGGCTTGCCTGCAAGCGCTCGGTCTGCGTCTCGGCGGGCCCATCGGCTACCTGATCGTCGTCTCGTCCGTCGGGCTCCGCCGCCTCGGCCTCGTGCAAGTCGCCCGAATTCGCATCGGAGACGGTGCCCGAAGTAGGTTCAAACGCTGTTTCTTTTTCTTCGTCAGGCTTCATCACTTTCCAGGAATTCGGTAGGTTGGGGAAGGTTTTCTCGGAGTCCCGTGAAAACGGCGGGAAGCTAAGTACGGCCTATCCAGTTGTCAAGGAAACATCTTTGCGGAGAAGGGTTCGGTGGAGTCGCACAGCAGTCCAGCGGTCGTACTGCGCTGGCGGGCGTACGGAGAGAGCGACAAGATCGTCACTTTCCTGACCCGCGATTTCGGCAAGATCACGGGAATCGGCAAGGGCGCCCGCAACTCGCGGCGGCGTTTCCCCAACTCCCTCGAGTTGCTGGCCCGCGTCAAGGTGCATTTTCGGCAGAAACAGGAAGCCAGCCTGGCCTTCCTCGAGAGCGCCGAGCTGCTCGGCCCCGACACCTCCGCGATGAGCCCAGAGCGGCTCGCCTACGGCGCCTACATGGCCGAGCTCGCCGAGCAAATGACGGTGGAGTGGAATCCGGTGATCGAAACCTACCAGCTTCTGGAGGAGGCGATGGTTTCGTTGGAGGGCGGACCCGCCACCGCCTCGCTGCTCAGAGCCTACGAGCTGAAGCTGTTGGACCGGGTCGGGTTCGGCCCTCCGCTCGAACGCTGCACGCGCTGCGAGACACCTCTCAGCCGGTCGGAAGAGAGTTTCTTCGCCGCCGCGCAAGGCGCTCTGTGGTGCGGGCGCTGCGGTTCCGGCGAGGACGGACTGGTCGCCATCCAGGGTCGTCTAGTCGAGCGTTTGCGCGGGCTACGCGAGTGGTCTCTCGAGCGCTGCCGAAGCGAGCCGCTCACCACCGATCGCGATCAAGCCGCGCGGATCACCGGGCAGCTACTGGCACTCCATCTGGTCCGGCCGCTGAAGTCGCTGCGAACGATCGAGCAGCTCAGCCGAGACCGCGGCTGATGCTCGCACACCGATTGCCGCCCCGCAGGGTGCGTGCTACTTCCTGCGCTTTCCACGCCCGGCCTTCGCAGCGAGTGCTCGCCCGCGACGCCGCGGCCCTTTCTGGACGGCTACTTTCCGGAGCAAAGCGAGAGCTATGACCGAAGTGACGATGGACAAGATCGTAAACCTCGCCAAACGGCGCGGCTTTACTTTTCAATCGAGCGAGATCTACGGCGGCCTATCGAGCTGTTGGGACTACGGGCCTCTCGGCATCGCTCTCAAGCGCAACGTCAAAGACGCTTGGTGGCGCGCGATGGTCGAGTCGCGCAACGACATCGAGGGAATCGATTGCTCGATCTTGATGCATCCGAACGTCTGGGAAGCATCCGGTCACCTCGAGGGATTTACCGATCCCCTGGTCGACTGCCGCACCTGCAAATCGCGCTACCGCGCCGATCAGCTCGATCAGGCGCAGTGTGGCAAGAAGCCGAGCAAGAGACCGGGCGAGCACGGCGAGTGCGACCTCACCGACGCGCGCAACTTCAACCTGATGTTCAAGACCTTCATGGGGCCGGTCGAGGACACCGCGAGCACGGTCTACATGCGGCCCGAGACGGCTCAAGGGATCTTCGTCAACTTCCAGAACATCGTCACAACGGCTCGGCAGAAGGTGCCGTTCGGCATCGCTCAGATCGGCAAGTCGTTTCGCAACGAAATCACGCCCGGCAATTTCCTGTTTCGAACCCGTGAGTTCGAGCAGATGGAGATGGAGTTCTTCGTCAAACCGGGCGAGGATGATCGATGGTACGAGTACTGGTCGAAGGAGCGACTCGAGTGGTACCGCCGCTACGGAATCCGTGATGAAAATCTGCGTATGCGCGAGCATGAGCAAGACGAGCTCGCGCATTACGCCAAGGCGTGTGTCGACGTCGAGTACAAGTTCCCGATCGGCTGGTCGGAGCTCGAGGGCATTGCCAACCGAACCGACTTCGACCTCCGCAAACACTCGGAGCACAGCGGCAAGGATCTGCGCTTCTACGACGAGGGCGAAAAAGAGCGATACTTCCCCTACGTGATCGAACCCGCGGCCGGAGCGGACCGCGCCACGCTGGCGTTTCTGGTCGATGCCTACGACGAAGACGAAGCCGACGGCGACGCGCGCGCCGTGCTTCGGCTTCACCCGGCACTCGCACCGGTCAAGGTCGCGGTCTTTCCTCTCATGAGGAAGGAAGGCCAGCCCGAGCTCGCTCACAAGATCGCCGACGAGCTGCGCAATCACTTCACGGTGCAGTACGACCAGGCCGGCTCCATCGGCCGTCGCTACCGTCGGCAGGACGAGATCGGCACTCCTTACGGCGTGACCGTCGACCACCAGACCTCAGAGGACGATACGGTTACTCTGCGCGATCGCGATTCGATGGATCAGACACGGATCAAGATCGACGCGCTGGCGAACGAGCTGCGCGAGCGGCTGTCGCGGCCTTGGCAAAGGTAGTTCACCATGGGTGCGAGTACTTCGAAGCGATCTCCACAGTCCGCGCGTCGCCGCGGCGCCCGGTCCACTTCGGCCAAGCGACGGAACAAGTTCGTCTACTCGTTCGGTGACGGTAGCGCCGAGGGAAGCGCCGCGATGCGCAACACCTTGGGCGGCAAGGGGGCGAACCTCGCGGAGATGTCCGGACTCGGAATTCCGGTGCCGCCGGGTTTCACGATCACCACCGACGTCTGCACCCACTACCGCGAATCCGGAGGACGCTACCCAGCGGCGCTGAAGGACCAGATCGACCAGGCGTTGGCCCGCATGGAAACGACTATGGGACGTCGCTTCGGCGACGAGGGCAAGCCGCTGCTGGTCTCGATCCGCTCCGGAGCACGTGCCTCGATGCCTGGAATGATGGACACCGTCCTCAACCTGGGGTTGAACGCCTCGACCGTACGAGGCCTGATCCGCGAGTCGGGAAGCGCACGCTTCGGCTACGACTGCTACCGTCGATTCATCCAAATGTTCGGCGACGTCGTTCTCGGGCTCAAGCCATCGAAGGAAGACAACGGCGACCCGTTCGAGCACATCATCGAAAAGTACAAGAACGTGCGTGGCGTGAAGCTCGACACCGAGCTAAGTGCCGACGATCTGCGAGAGATCGCGGGAGATTTCAAGCGACTCATCCGCGACCGCCTCGGGGTGGCGTTCCCGGAAGATCCGCAGGAACAGCTGTGGGCGGCGATCAGCGCGGTATTCGGATCGTGGGACAACAGCCGCGCGATCACGTACCGAAAACTCAATCGAATCCCCGACGAGTGGGGTACAGCCGTCAACGTGCAGGCCATGGTGTTCGGAAACCTCGGCGACGATTGCGCGACCGGCGTCGCGTTCACTCGCAATCCCGCAACGGGAGAGAAGGGTCTATTCGGCGAGTTCCTCGCCAACGCTCAAGGTGAAGACGTCGTCGCCGGAACCCGCACGCCGCAACAGATCACCCGCGAGGCATCGATCGCCCAGGCCGCGGCCGCCGGCGTTTCGCGGGAGAAGCGGCCGGCTTCACTCGAGGAGTCGATGCCGTCTTGCGCGCGCGAACTGATCGGCATCGCGAAGAAGCTCGAGAAGCACTACCGCGACATGCAAGACCTCGAGTTCACCATCGAGCGCGGCAAGCTCTGGATGCTGCAAACCCGCAACGGCAAACGCACTGCCGGTGCCGCGGTCAAAATCGCCGTCGACATGACCAGGGAACGAGTGATCGATCGCAAGACAGCCATCCTCCGTGTCGAACCCGCGCAGTTGGATCGATTGCTGCACCCGCAGATCAATCCCGAAGAACGTCCGGACGCTATCGCCAAGGGGCTACCGGCTTCGCCCGGTGCGGTGGCCGGGGAGATTGTCTTCTCGGCCGACGAGGCGGTCGAGGCCGCCACCCAGGGCAAGAAGGTCGTACTGGTTCGAATCGAGACCTCGCCGGAAGACATTCACGGTATGAACGTCGCCGAAGGCATTCTGACCGCTCGCGGCGGAATGACGTCGCACGCCGCCGTGGTCGCTCGCGGCATGGGCAAGTGCTGCGTTTCCGGTTGCGGCGATCTCAGAATCGACTACCGCAAAGAAACGATCGAGGTAGACGACGTCAAACTCTCGCGAGGCGATTGGATCACGCTCGACGGATCGAGCGGAGAGGTCTACGCCGGAGTGGTGCCCACCTCGACGCCGACCCTGGGCGGAGATTTCGGCACCTTCATGAAATGGACCGACGCGTTTCGAAAGCTGCATGTACGCGCCAACGCGGACACTCCGCACGACGCCGAAGTCGCGCGCACCTTTGGCGCCGAGGGCATCGGACTCTGTCGCACGGAGCACATGTTCTTCGAGGGGGACCGCATCGATACGGTCCGCGAGATGATTCTCGCGCATGACCGCGCCGATCGCGAGCGTGCGCTCGCCAAGTTGTTGCCGATGCAGAAACTGGACTTTCGCGGGATTCTTCGTGCCATGGCCGGACTCCCGGTCACTATTCGACTCTTCGATCCTCCGCTGCACGAGTTCCTTCCGGCAAGCGAAGAGGAGTTGCAAGAGCTCGCTACCAAGATCGGCGCCGACCCGGACGAAATGGCCGAGACCTACCGCGCGCTGGCAGAGGTCAACCCGATGCTGGGCCACCGCGGTTGCCGCCTCGCAATCACGTTCCCCGAGATCTACCAAATGCAAGTCCGAGCGATCGGGGAAGCGGTCTGCGAGCTGCGCGGCGAAGGCCTCAAGGTGTATCCGGAGATCATGGTCCCTCTCGTCGGGCACGTACGGGAGTTGGCGACTCTGCGCGGTGAAGCCGGCGCAGCTCTCGCGGAAACCGCCAAGCAGTACGGCGTACGACTGCGTCTACCGATCGGCACGATGATCGAGCTACCGCGCGCGGCGCTCACCGCCGGCGAGATTGCCGACGAAGCCGATTTCTTTTCGTTCGGCACCAACGATCTCACGCAAACGACCTTCGGGCTGAGCCGCGACGACACCGGGCACTTTCTGCCCGAGTACATCGAGCGCGGAATCCTTCCCGAAGACCCATTCGTGTCGATCGACAGAACCGGCGTGGGCGAGCTGGTTGCCATCGCCGCCAAGCGCGGCCGTGAGACACATCCCGGGATCAAGCTGGGGATCTGCGGTGAGCACGGCGGCGACCCGGCGTCGGTCATGTTCTGCCATCACATCGGCTTGGACTACGTATCGTGCTCGCCGTACCGCGTGCCGATCGCCCG
>JANQHZ010000051.1 GCA_028282445.1 Candidatus Binatia bacterium
TGCGTCCATTGCGCAGCGACCATCGCGGAACCGAGCTGGGCGGCGGCCGATGGAGATTCCGGGCTCTACGACGACCCCGGATGCTTGCTTGCCGCCCTGCGCACCGACAAGGCTTCGGCCTCGGATGTTCGGTTCCAGGATCGCACGGGCTCGGGAGCCTGGGTTACCGGAGACGACGTATGGCTCGCCCGCAGCCAAGCCTTCAAGTCTCCCCAGAGCTCGGGCTGGGCGGCATACTCTTCGTTCGCCGCCGCGCAGGAGGCGGTTACCGGCGCGGGAAGCGGCGAGATCGTCCGCCTCGCCGAAGCGATCAAGGCCAGCGCGAGTCCGCGCTGAATCCGGCGCCCCGCCGGATGGGGCGTGCGCGAAGCCGATACAGCCGCTATCGTCTCCTCGCAAACCCGACTCGCGGCCGGCGCTCGTCTCGCTCGCCCCAAAGGTTGCGCTACCATCGCCCATGACCGCCAAGCCGCCCACGACTGCCGGATCCGCCCTGATCGGTTTCTTTTCCGATGTGGTAGGAGCGGCCCTGCTGCGGCAATCGCTGTACAGCGCTGCAGCCGCCGATCCCAGCTCGTGGCGGCGAGCCGGTTTGGTGGTGATCCTCGCCGGGTTGGCGAGTGACTCGCTCGGTCTCTACACGGATCTCGACGAATTCCTGGTACGCGCGCTCGGTAGTTGGAGCTTGATCCCCATCATGCTCCTCGGCTTGGGGCGTTGGCTCGCCGCCGCCGCGGCAGGGCTACTCATCTGTCGGATCTTCGCGGAAGACACCTCCTTCGAGAAACTGCTTCGCTGCGTCGGCTACGGCTACGCCCCGGCCATGATCCACTCGCTCCCCGCCCTCGTGTACATGCTCGACTTGGCGCCGGTGACCGAAGACATGGTCACTACGGTTCGGTGGGTGGCAGTCCCCTGGATCGTGTCCGCGCTCACAGTCGCCGCACGCGCGGCCGGCGTCAGTACGATGGCGCGGGCCATCGCCGTCGCCGTCGTCGTGTTCATTGCGGCCAATCTCTTCGACGTCCTACTCGACCTCGCGTTGCTCGCCGCGATCGGCATGCCCCAAGGGCATCCGCTTCCGGTGGACGCGCTCCTGTGACCATGTCTGCCGCCCTGCTCGCTCCCGCTCTGACCTGCGCCATCTTCGCGATCCTCTCAGGGCGCGGAACCACGCGGCGGCTCGCCCTCGAGTTTCCGACCCGGGGAAGGCGAAGCGCGGCCTTCGCCCTCCTGTGGCTGGTGCTCTACGCCGCAGTGGCGGTTCCGGTCGCCTCGTCAGGCGAGGAGATCGTCGTCGACCTGGATCGCCTGTCGCTCCTTTCGCTGTTCACCGGTCACGCGATCCTCGTCGCATTTTTGGTCGCGTGGTGGACACTCCGTCGTCGCATTGGGCTTGCTCGTTTCCTGCACATGGAAGGAATCGACCGGAGCGATTGGTCAGGCGGCATCCGCCTCGGCCTCACCGTATGGGCTTGTACCTTCGGCGTTGCGATCTTCGCCGGTCTCATTCTTCAACTTGCGGTCGGTCCGAGCGGGGGCGCCATCGACTCGAGCCTCGAGATTCCAGAGATCCCGGAGGTCATGCTGTGGATGGTGGCGTTGCCGGTGTACGCCAAGCTGGCAATCGTATTCGTAGCGATGACGGTCGAGGAGGCGTTCTTTCGAGCCTTCCTGCAATCCCGCATCGGCCTGCTCCCCTCGAGCGTGCTCTTCGCCTTCGCTCATGCGAGCTACGGATTGCCCACTCTCATGATCGGCGTGTTCGTCGTCTCGCTGATCATCGGCCGAGATTTCTCGAGAAACGGCAACCTGCTGCGCTGCATGCTCGCGCACGGCGTCTTCGACGCAATCCAGTTGTTGGTCGTGGTGCCCTTCGCAATCGATCAGCTACAGCAGATGCGGGCGATCCCCGGCTGAGGCGGGCAAGCCGATCCCCGACTGCGCTGGCCGGACGCTACTCTTCGATCTCGAATGTCAGCTTGTCGCCGTCGCTGCCGATAGTAACCTTGCCGCCCGACTGCAGCCGGCCGAAAAGAAGCTCGTCGGCCAGCGCTTCCTTGATCTCGCGGTGAATCAACCGCGCCATCGGTCGCGCGCCAAAGGCGTCATCGTAACCTTTCTCGGCGAGATACTTACGGGCCTCCGGGTCCAGAGTGAGGAACACCTTGCGCTCGTTCAGCTGGAGGTCGAGCTCCATGACGAATTTGTCGACAACCCGCTCGATGATCTCAGGGCCGAGTCCGGCGAACTGAATCGTCGCGTCGAGGCGATTGCGGAATTCCGGCGTGAAAGTTTTCTCCAGCGCAACATTCCCCGCTTCCGCGTTCGACCGACCGCCGAATCCAATCGCGCGGCTCGCCATCTCCCTCGCACCGGCATTGGTCGTCATGATCAGGATCACGTTGCGGAAGTCGGCCTTGCGCCCGTTGTTGTCGGTCAGCGTCGCGTGGTCCATCACCTGGAGCAGCACATTAAACAGGTCGGGATGGGCCTTCTCGATCTCGTCGAGCAGCAGAACCGCGTGAGGGGTGCGTGTCACCGCTTCGGTCAGCAAGCCGCCCTGGTCGAAACCGACGTATCCCGGAGGAGCGCCGATCAACCGCGACACGGTATGCTTCTCCATGTATTCGCTCATGTCGAAACGGATGAACTCGACCCCAAGTGTGCTGGCGAGCTGCTTTGCCAGCTCGGTCTTGCCGACGCCGGTCGGGCCGGCGAATAGGTACGAACCAATTGGCTTCTCTTTGCGGCCGAGCCCAGCCCGCCCGACCCTGACCGCACTGGCCAAGGTCTCGATCGCCTCGTCCTGACCGAAGACGGACAGCTTGAGGTCGCGCTCGATCGTACGCAGTCGCTCTTTGTCCGACACCGTGACGTTGCGTGGTGGGATTCGCGCAATCCGCGCGATCGTTTTCTCGACGTCGGACGCGCGAACAGTCTTCTTCTGCTTGCTAGCCGGTAGAATCCGAATCGCCGCCGCCGCTTCGTCGATCACGTCGATCGCCTTGTCCGGCAGGCGACGGTCGTTGATGTAGCGCCCGGCGAGCTCAGCGGCGGATCGAAGCGCGTTGTCGGTGTAACTGATGCCATGGTGTTCTTCGTAGTGGGGCTTGAGCCCGCGCAAGATCTTGTAAGTATCGTCGACGCTCGGCTCCTTGACCTCGATCTTTTGAAAGCGCCTGGCCAGCGCGTGATCCCGCTCGAAGTAGTTTCGAAACTCGTCGTAGGTCGTCGACCCAATGCAACGAATTTTCCCCGAGCCGAGCATCGGTTTGAGCAAATTCGACGCATCCATCGAGCCGCCGCTGGTAGCGCCGGCGCCGACCACGGTGTGGATCTCGTCGATGAAGAGGATCCCTCCCTCTTCCTTTTGCAGCGCTCCGATCACTGCCTTGAGACGCTGCTCGAACTCGCCGCGGTACTTGGTTCCGGCCAGCAGTGCGCCCATGTCGAGAGAGTAGATGGTCGACTTCGAGATGATCTCGGGGACCTTGCCCTCGTGAATCGCCAGCGCCAACCCCTCGACGATCGCCGTCTTGCCGACGCCGGCATCTCCGACCAGGAGGGGGTTGTTCTTACGTCGACGGCAGAGGACGTGGGTCAGTCTCTCGAGCTCCATGTCGCGGCCGATGAGGGGGTCGATGTCGCCTTCCGCGGCGCTCTCGTTCAGGTTGATCGTGAAAGCTTCGAGCGGCTTCTTCCGCTTTTCTTCGCCGCGTTGGCCTGCCTCCAGAGGACTCTCCGGGGCCTCTCCTTCTTCTTCAATCTTCGACACGCCGTGCGAGATGTAGGAGACCACGTCGTATCGGCTGACCCCTTCCTTCTCGAGCAAGAACGCCGCGTGCGAATCGGTCTCCCGGAACAGCGACACCAGCACGTCGTTGCTGCGAATTTGATCCTTGCCGGAAGACTGCACGTGCAGCGCAGCACGCTCCAGAATGCGACGGAACCCCAAAGTCTGTTGCGGCTCGAGCTCCTCGACCTCGACTTTCTCCATGCTCGTCTCGAGAAAGCGATCGACCTCGCCGCGCAGTCGTTCCGGGTCGCCGCCACAGTGGCGGACGACTTCCTCGACGTCGGCGTCGTGAAGCAGCGCGAACAACACGTGTTCGAGCGTCAAGAACTCATGCTTGCGACGTGTGGCCTCACGTACCGCAAGGCTCAGGGTCGCTTCCAACTCTCTGCTGATCATCATAGCGTTCTCTCTCTTCTGGCCCCGCCACTCATGCCTCACCCAGCCGATCGCGGCCCCTGTGTCGTACGCGAAAAAGGCCGATCACGCCTCCTCCATGGTACACCGCAGGGGGTATTCGTGCTGCCGCGCCATTGCATCGACGATGGCGACCTTCGTCTCCGCTACCTCATGCGTGTAAACGCCTGCCACGCCCATGCCCGTCTTGTGGACGTGAAGCATGATCTGCGTCGCTTCGGCGTGTGAGCGGTGGAATACGCTCTGGAGGACTTGCACCACGAACTCCATCGTCGTGTAGTCGTCGTTGTGCAGCAATACCTTGTACATGGGCGGCGGCTTGAGCTTGCGTTCGGTGTCGGTTACGACGCCGTCGTCCCTATCCACTTCTGGCCAATCACTCATTGCTGCTGAAACTCCAGGGAACTCTCCCGAGAATGACCTTATGATAGCGGATGACACGCGAGTCCGCGAGCTTGGCGGGCGCGGAATACGACGACCCAGCCCTACCCTGAGGAGAATCGATCATGAGAAGGCGCCGGCTCGGTAAGTCCGGAATATCCGTATCCGAAATCTGCATGGGCACCATGACCTTCGGCAATCAGTCGGACGAGCCCACTAGCAGGGCGATCCTCGACCGGGCATTCGAGCGCGGCGTCGATTTCATCGACGTCGCCGAGATCTATCCGGTCCCCCCCGAGTACAGCTACGCTGGAGCGAGCGAGGAGATCGTGGGACGCTGGCTCGCCGACAAGCCGCGCGACCGCTTCGTGCTCGCGACCAAGGTCGCCGGTCCGGGATCAGGTTGGTTTCTCGCCCCGGTGCGCGAGAATCGCACCTCCCTCGATCGCCACCACATCGTGCGAGCCGTCGAAGACAGCCTGCGACGACTTCGCACCGACTACATCGACCTCTACCAGACACACTGGCCGGATCGGGAAGTCGACCAGGAGACTACCCTGCGCGCCCTTACCGAGCTGGTGCAATCCGGTAAGGTGCGGGCGATCGGGTGTTGCAACGAGAACTCTTGGGGCTTGATGAAGGGGCTTTGGACCAGCGACCTTTTCGGCCTGGCGCGCTACGACAGCATCCAGAACAACTTCTCCCTTCTCTTTCGCCGCTTCGAGGATGAGCTGGCAGAAGTGTGTCGCCGCGAGAAGGTGAGCCTTCTCCCATACAGTCCGATCGCGGGCGGCGTCCTGTCAGGGAAGTACCAGGATGGCGCGGAACCGCCGGGCGCGCGCTTCACGATCTACAAGGATTACAACGCCCGAACCAAGGCGATGCTTTCACGCTTCTTGAACGACGGAACCCGCGCCTCCACCGGTCGCTTTATGGAGATTGCTTCCGACGCCGGAATGGCTCCCGCGACCCTGGCGACGGCTTGGTCGTTGGCGCACGACTACGTCGCCTCGACGATCGTGGGCGCAACCCGCGTCCAGCAACTGGACGACACGCTGGCAGCGGCGGACGTCAAGTTGAGCAAGGAGGTGCTCGACGCCTGCGATGCGGTCTCGCGTGAGATCAAGTACCCGATGGGGTGACGCCTGGCCGCGGTCGCCGGCACGCGCGCTCCAAGCTAAGGGAATGTACGTAGACATCCCGATACCTTCCGTTTTCTATTGACGCGGCGGGGGCGCGTCGGACTAGAATCGTTCCTGTCGCAACGGCAGGGCGCGACACGTGAATACCGCGCTGCAGGTGATGGGCGGGTCGCAGGAACGATGAGAGTAGAGCTGGGAGAGCGGCGGCTGCGACAAATCTTGACCGAAAATGCGATCGATTCGGGACTGGACAGCGCCGCCATCGAATCGATCGTCGAGCACGCTCAACTCGCGCACTACGATCCGGACGAGACGATTACCAGGCCGGGCGGTTCATCGGGCCTCTCGGTGATCGTCATGTCCGGAATCGTCCGAATGATGTTTCAAGGCGCCCGTGAAGACCCGATCCTCGTTCGCTTCATTCGAGCCGGCGACAGCTTGATCAGCATCGACGAGGAAGGCTTCCGACCGGCGTTCAGCTCGGTCGCTCACACTCACTGCGGTGTGGCCGTCGTGCCGCATGAAGTGATCGCCGATGCCGTCGCCCGCATGCCCGAAGATCACCGCCGTCGCTTCAATCGGCATAGCTGGAGTCTCCTCTCCGGCCTGGTCCGCGACCGCTGTGAGTTGCTGACCCGCAACGTCCGCCAGCGCGTCCTGCACGAGCTGTCGATGCTGGCGCGCCCCTTCGGCACCAAGCACACCCATGGGACCCTGATCGACCTTCCTCTCAAGCAGGAGCACCTCGCGCAGCTCGTCGTCGTCGATCGATCGACCTTGAATCGAGCCCTGCGCGAATTGGAGTCCGATGGCCTGCTGCGCCGCTACCGCGGCCAGTACATCGTTCCGCGAAGCTAATCGGCGTTCCCCGGCACGCCGAACGCCCAGCGGCGTTCCCCTCCCCGCCTCGACTGCGCGCCAAACTCAGCGCGATTCGAACTTGGGGGACCCGGTCGCGCGCTCTCGCGAAGCGCGCGACCGGGCGGAACGAGGCGGGGAGGACACCCGCCTCTTAGTTGGGGGACATCGTCTTGGCAAGCCAGATCCCTGGTTATTCTGCCACAGATTCACCCAATGTGTACCGTTTAGTGTCTTGCCCGTTACCCGGAAATGTAAAAAATGTGTGACAAATGTCACAAACGGGATTTTTGTGGTTGCTCGCGGCGGTGGACTGGGTTTTGGGGAGGCACGTCAAGCAGCCGGATCGGCCCGCGAATCGTCGGTCCCAGGAAAGTGATTTTCCACAATCCGCCGAAAGTCGGCGGTATCTTCGGCCTTGCAGATATGCTCGCGAAAGCTACGCGCGCCCGGAGTCCCGCCGAGGTAGCGGCAAGCGAACTTCCTCATCAAGACGGTACCGTGTGGGTCACCGTATCTGTCCACCACCAGGGCGTGGTGCCTCAACAGCAGCGCCCGCTGCACCTCGAGCGACGGCGACTCTGGAATCGCTTCGCCGCGCAATGCAGCCGCGATCTGCGAGAATACCCACGGTCGCTGCAGCGCGGCTCGTGCCACCATGACACCGGCAGCGCCGGTTTCCCGCATCGTCTCGACAGCGGACGCCGCATCCGCGATGTCGCCGTTGGCAATCACCGGGACGTCGACCGCGTCGACGACCTCGGCGATCTGTTCGCGGCGACACGGAATCCCGTAACTCTCGTCAGCGGTGCGGCCGTGCACGGTGACGGCACGCGCGCCGTTGTCTTCGGCCGCACGCGCGACCTCGACCGCCGTTCGATTCTTGACCGACGGCCCGAGTCGAATCTTCGCAGTCACGGGCGTCTTGCCTGCACCGCGAACGGTGGCAGCCACCAATCGCCCGACTGTCGAAGGATCTCGCAACAGCTGGGCGCCGGCGGCGTGCTTTCCCATGATGCGACGCTTGGGACACCCGAAATTGAGATCGACGACCGTCACATCGAGATCGACCAGGCGTCGGGCCGCCTCCTCGAGAGGAGCCTCGGCGCGGTCCCAAAGTTGGACACCAAGCGGCTTCGGCTCGTCGGCGACTCCGGCAAGGCGCCGCGGCTCGATGCGGCCGTCGATCCAGCCGCCGGCGGATACCATCTCGGTGTAGATCAAGCCGCACCCGCCGAGCTCGCGTACGAGGCCGCGAAAGACCAGATCCGTAAATCCGGCGATCGGTGCCGCCAGGACCGGGTTCTCCAGCTCGAAGTTGCCTATCGAAAGCCTATTTGTAGCCATCGGAACGACTCAGTTATCGCAGATCGACGCGACCGACGCAGCCCTGGTAGCGGCGCTTCAGGCTAAACCCGATCGACGGCACAACCCGACCAGGTACTCTCTCGTACGCTCTCGCTCGTTCTCGGTCGGGCACATGGGTGCAAGCCTCATGTCGGTGACTCCGGCCGCACGATACGCTTCGATCCGTCGATCGATATCGTCGCCGGAGCCGGCCATCAAAAGATCCTCGGGGCCGTTGAATCCCTCGCGTTCCAACATCGCCTGGTACGCCGGGAGACTGCCATAGACGGCGAGCTGCCCTGCGGCGTGACGGCGCGCAGCTGCGACGTCCTCGGTGACGCACAGCGGAGCCCCAGCGAGAACCCGCGGAGCGCCCCTTCCCGCCTGGGCGGCCGCCTCGCTGAGATGGGGAACGACGTGGTCGCGCACGGTGTGCGGGCCGACCATCCAGAGGGTGACGCCGTCGCAGCGACTTCCGGCCAACGCCAGACTGCGCGGCCCGAGGGCTGCGACGAGCACGCTCGGTGCCGGCGCATCGATCGCAACCGTACCCCGTGCGACGATCTCCTTCCCCTCGACGGACGCCTCTCGGCCCGCCAGCAGTGGCTGCAGAGCATCGACCGTCTCCCGGAGCCTGGTGTACGAACGCCGGTAACTCTCCCCGAGCAGATGCTCCACGACGATCTGGTGCGAAGCGCCAATCCCTAGCACCAATCGTCCACCGCAGGCCGACTGGGTCGTCAGCGCCTGTGAGGCCAGGACGAAGGGATGCCGCCCGTAGATCGGAACGATCGAGGTACCGAGCTCGATCCCCGGAACGCTGGTTCCCACGACCGCCAATGCAGTCAATGAGTCGGGCCCCGCTATTTGCGAGAGCCAATAGCTCTGGAACCCATCGGCCGCGGCGCGGCGGGCTTCGTCGACAATGCTCCCGACGGTGCGGTGGCCGCCGCCGCCGTTGAACCCGATCCGCATCGTGCCGTCGGGGATCAGCCGGCGGCCGATGCCACCTTCGGATCCGCTGCTGCCGCGAGACCGCCGATACGAACGTGGTCGGGAACGTCGATCGCACGCTCCGCCAACCGATCG
>JANQHZ010000055.1 GCA_028282445.1 Candidatus Binatia bacterium
GGTCGGAATGGCGCTGATCGCGGTCGGTCGCAAGAAGGATTCGATTTCGACGACCGATTCGACGTTCGTGCTGCCCGACCGCTCCATTCCCCACTAACCGCTTGCGACTAGCTCGCCGGCCATTCGCCCGCTTCGACCCTGTCGACGACCAACGGGGAGCCAAAGCGACGATCCCCCTGGACGATAGCGAGCGTGAGGCGATATACACCTGGCCGCGCCGGGCCAGGAATCGCGGCCACCATGGAAAGGGACTCGCCCGGCTCGAGATCGTAGGGAAGCGGAAGGCGGCCGGGGTCCTCCATCCCGTCGCCCCCAATCCAGACGTACTCCACCTCGACTCGCAGCCGATCGAGCTCGGTCAAGACGGGCCACGGCAGCTCGGACCGGTTCTCGATCGCCAGCGTCGCCGAGAGGGGCAGCCCGGCAACAACCCTGGCGGCACCGAAATCCGGTCGGATCACGGAGATTCGCACGGCACTGCCGAGCGGGAGCGGCTGCAGCCGATGGCCGAGTAGAGTGCGGTCCGATTCGCTCCGCGACCTCACGACCGACGCAAGCAGATCGCTCTGCTGCGACCCAGTCACCTCGAACAAGCGATCGCTGCCGTACTGACCGATGAGCGACAATCCCTGTGGGCGGCGCCATCGACTGCGAAGCTCGCGATCGATCTGGTCGAGGTGTACCAGAACGTATCGCAATCCGGTCATCCGCCGCAGTAGCGTCAGAGGCCGCTGCCCTGGCAACGATTTCGCGATCCGCTTGATGATCGGCGCCGAGGCCGGCGCATAACCCGTGTAGCCGTTCAGAATCGGGAACCAATGAAAGCTGCTCAGATACTGGTACCGCGCCTCGCGGTCGAGACCGCCAAATCCGTCCTCGCCCTGAATCGCGACAGGTACCTCCAACAGGGGCCCCGGCTCCAAATCCCCTAGTACACGGTAGGCAGGTGGGATCGCCCCGGGGACGACGACGGGCCGCAGCTGAGCTCGATAGTCGAGGTGGCGGTAGTCGAAGCCCGTCGTCATGACGGCCGCCGTCGCGACCGCAGTGGCCACCACCGGCCGACGCCGAAGCGCGGTGCTCGACAGTAGTGCTTGCATGCCGAAACCAGCCAACGCAGCGACGCCGAACATCAAGCCGAAGGTAAACCGCAGAGGTACTCGCATCGACGAAAACCCTGGAATGAGGGTCGATGCCCATTTGTACGGCAGCGGCACACGCCACTCGCCGATCGATCCATACGGACCGAGCGACAGTACGTACATCGTCGCCGCAACCGCTGCACAGGCAACCACGGCACAGCGCGAGACCTGCCCGCGCTTTGCGCTCCAAAGGGCGTACAGGCACAACGCTGCCGGCAAGATCCCCACGTAGGCTTGGCCGAGTCTCGCGAAGCGTCCCGTCCCAGGGCGCGTTGCGTAGGTCGACCACGGCGATGCCGAGAAGGTCGCCAACAACGCATCCGCCTGTTCGGGAATCGCCCCCTTTGCAGCCAGGTCGGTGTACGGCAACGCGCTCAGCGCCATCGCCAGCAATGCGGCGGCGCCGCCCGCAAACGGCGCTGCGATATGAAGGGGCCGCCCGGAACGCCAACGGAAAAGCAGTGCCAGAGCGCTGTAGACACCGACCGAGATCGCGGTCATGTAGGCGAGGTAGAACGAGCACAACATCTGCAGGCCGAAGAAGAGCGCGAGTAGGAGCCCGTCGAGGAAGCGCCCTCGATCGAGAGCCCTGTCGAGATACACGATCGCCAACGGCAAGTACGGCATGGCAATGAGTTGCAACGCGTGGACGGTTCCGTAGCGCGCCGGACAGAAACCATAGACGAACCCCGCGAAGAGGGCCGCAGCCACCCCGGCACCCCAATGACGGAGAAGGACGAACATCGACACGGCGCACAGCGTCACGGTCGCAAGTCGGGTGAATTGAATCGCCAACGATGGATTTCCGGTAACGGCGTACGGCGGTGCAAAGAGAGGGAGATGACCGAGCATATGTTCCGAACCGGCCAGTGTATTGCGCGCCGGGAAGAAGCTGTTTGCGTTGAACAACTGCCAGGGAGCGTTCCACAACGCATGACAATCCCACGCCATCACCCAGGTGATCAGGTAGCCATCGGCCTGCAGACCTCCGGGGGTTGCGAACACGTGATCCCACATCGAGGTCGCCGCCGGGTGAAACAACCAAAGCGCGGTCGCAGCAAAGAAAGCGAGAGCCAACAAGACCTCGCCGCAGAAGATAGGCCGTTCGGGTGCGCCTTGCCTGTTCGAATCGGAAGCCACCGAGCACCACCGATAAGCACGTATTCGCAGAGATCGCCATCCGGTGTGACTCGCGGGTCGATGGCGAGGAACCTTGAACGGGGCCGACGCGCGGGGGATAATTGAATGAGGATGCCAATTCCGCGAACGAAACGTCAACCGGCCGATCTCTGCCGCCGATTGCTCCTTGCCCTAACCTGCTTGAACGCAATCGCGTGCCAAAACGACCAGCCCGCAAACATTGTACTGATCACCGTCGACACACTGAGAGCCGACCGACTCAACCCGTACGGCTACGAGAAGATCGAGACGCCCGCGATCGCACGCTTGGCCCGGGAGGGAATCGTCTTCGAGAAAGCCTTCGCCGACACCTCCTGGACGCTGCCCTCGCTGAGCTCGGTGATGACCGGGAAATACCCCAGCGACCACCGCGTCCGTAGCTGGTTCGATGTGCTCGACGAAAGCGAGCGCACGCTGGCCGAAGTCCTGAAGTCGGCCGGATACAAGACCGCGGCAATCGTCGGCTCCTATCCACTCGATCGCCATTTCGGACTCGATCAAGGTTTCGACTACTACGACGACGAGATGACGCAGTCGATCTACGCGCGGCCTGGAGCGACGCCTGCGGCTCGGGCCGGCAATGTGAGAACCGCGCCCGGTGAATCCCGCAGACAGTTCCAGATGTGGCAAATGGTACGAGAAAGGAACAACGCCTTTCGGTCCGACGCGGAGGTCGCGGACGCGGCGATTGCATGGCTTACATCCAACCGCGAAAGTCCGCTCTTCCTGTGGGTTCACTTCTTCGGACCGCATGAAAAAGGAAAGCGCGTGAAGTTGGACCGGGAAGCCAGCGCCGCACACGTCGCAGAGCAGATCGCGCGCTACGACATCGACGTCGTAGAAATGGACCACCAGGTGGGACGGTTGCTCGATGCGCTGCGTGCAGACCCTCGCTTCAAACGAACGGCTATCTTGTTCCACAGCGACCACGGACAAACCCTCGACGACCACGGACTGTTCGGCCACGGGCTCGACCTCTTCGACAGCACCGTCCACGTCCCCATGATCGTCCGACTCCCGGGCGCCCACCGAGCCGGCGATCGCGTCCCGCACCTGGTGCGAAATCTCGACCTGTATTCGACCGCCCTCGAGCTGGCGCAGCTTACGCCCGCGGAGGCGAGCGATAGCCGCAGCTTGCTCGCGGCCAAACCGGACTCCAGCAACCACGTCTATCTTGAGACCCATCACCCCCTCGCTTTCTCGACCAAGCCGGTCAAGGTTGGGGAAGAGGAGCGCTGGGTCGGGCGCGTTCTGCGTGGTATTCGCACCGATCGACTCAAGCTCGTCAGCCGACAACCGTACCTCGGCCTGAACGAGGACCGCAGCAAGCCGCTGTCCGACAGC
>JANQHZ010000829.1 GCA_028282445.1 Candidatus Binatia bacterium
CCGCGCCCGCTTCCCTTCGTGAACGGCATGGAAGGCGCCGGCCGCATCGACGCGGTGGGCGAAGGCGTCGCCGATCTCACGGTCGGCGACCGGGTGGCCTGGTCGGCCGTACCGGGTTCGTACGCCAAGCACGTCCTGGCATCGCCGGCTCAGCTGATCCGCATTCCGCAGGCGGTCGCCGATGACGTCGCCGCGGCGGCGATGCTGCAGGGCATGACGGCGCACTATCTGACCCACGGAGTCCGCGAAACCCGCGCCGGCGACGTCGCGCTGGTGCACGCCGCCGCCGGTGGAACCGGCCTGGTTCTGGTCCAGACCCTGAAGAGTGCCGGCGCGCGCGTAATCGGAACGTGTTCGACCGACGAGAAAGAAGCCGTGGCGCTCGACGCCGGAGCCGATCAGGTCATTCGTTACGATCGCGAAGACTTCGCCGACGTCGCGCGTGCCGCCACCGGCGGCAAGGGGGTCGACGTGGTCTACGACGGTGTCGGGCAAGCGACGTTCGAAGGCAGCTTGCGCTCGCTGCGCACGCGAGGGCTGATGGTGTTGTTCGGACAGGCGAGCGGCCCGGTTCCGCCCTTCGAGCTCAATCGACTCAACGACCACGGCTCGCTCTTCGTCACCCGGCCGTCTCTGATCCACTACATCGCCAGCCGCGAAGAGCTCGAGATGCGCGCCGGCGCGGTGCTGTCCGCGATCGGCAACGGGTCGTTGAAGATCCGCATCGGCAAGACCTTCCCGCTCGAACAGGCCGCGGAAGCCCACCGCGCCCTCGAAGGCCGCGCGACGACCGGGAAGGTGTTGCTGATTCCTTAGTGGTGGCGTCGTTTGCCACCATGTCTCTACGACGAGACCGCGCCGCATGCGCCGCGGTCCCGACAAGAGGTTGGAGATCGTCGGCTATCGGCGCGGGCGAGGCAACCTGTCGTCAGAAGCCTCGGCGAAGGAGGATGCCTCGCCCCTACAACCGATGGGCTGGCACTCACGCCCTTCCCTTTGCGTTCGAGTCTGACAACTCCAGCGTAGGGGCGACGCATGCGTCGACCGCCCCAGGCGCTCGACGAAACGCCACTACTTCTCCCGACTTTACGTCGCACCACCGGGCGAGGCATGCCTCGCCCCTACAATCGATGGGCTGGCACTCACGCCCTTCCCCTTTGCGTTCGAGTCTGACAATTCCAGCGTAGGGGCGACGCATGCGTCGCCCGCCCCGGGCGCTCGACGAAACGCCACTACTTATCCCGACTTTACGTCGCACCACCGGGCGAGGCATGCCTCGCCCCTACAACCGTCCGACGCCACTTGTCGACGCGGCGGACCGACCTACGCGTTGACGACTATCCCTTCGCCCGAGGTGTCGTCGTAGCGTTGGTGGAGGAACGGCAGGATCCAATCGCCCGGGATCGAACGCAGCACCGTGCCGTTGCTCTGCGTGCTGCCCTCTTCGTACTCCATGCTCAACAGTCGCTTGACGGGAATATCGGCGACGGGATCCATCGGCGAGTCGTGCAAGGTGATGGTTCCG
>JANQHZ010000308.1 GCA_028282445.1 Candidatus Binatia bacterium
GCTACACATCGCAGGCCGGCGCCGGCTGGACCATCGACCGTCTGTCGCCGTAAGTAGAATCACCGCCCTATGACAAGCCTCGCCCGGATAGCCCGCCTCTGCCAGCTTGGCCTTGGCCTTCTCGGGATCGTACTCGTAGTAATCCACCTCGATGTCCCGCTCGCTGCCAGCGATCGGCTGCGGGACGATCGTACGCAACGGCTCGGCGCGTCCGTTGAGCATGATCTTGATGAACTCGCCAACGTCGAGCGCGTACGCAATCGCCTGGCGAAGGGCGCGGTTCTCGCCGACCAGAGGGTCGCGCATGTTGAACGCGATGTACTCACAGGTCAGCGCTTCCTCCCAATACATCTCGAAGTAACGGTCGTACGGCGAGCGCAGAAAGAACTCACCCGCCTCGTCACGCTCGACCATCTTGATGAAATTGTCTCGATCGACCCCGTGCAGGTCCAGTCTGCCCTTTCGAAAACGCAGCATTGCCGGCTGCGACTCCTCGATCAGCGGCATCCGCACCTCGTCGACCAGGGGCAACTTCTCTCCCGAGGGGTCGGTCCCGTTTCCCCCGGGCACGGGATACCTCAAGTGATAGTGAGGATTCTTGGTCAGGACCACCGTACCGCGCCGGTCGTTCTGGGTAAGAACGAAGGGCCCGGTACCCACCGGATGTCGATCGAAATCGGTGCCATAGCGCTCGACGGCTTCGCGCGCGACGATCGACATCGGCGACATCGCAAACGGATACAGGGCAAGCGGGTTGGGACCCGTGAAGACCACCAGCATACGGTAATCGTCGATGCGTCGAAGGCCGGCGACGTCGCGGGCCGAGTAGTCCATTCCGGGGCCGTGCTCGCGGGTGGCGGCGCGAAAGTCGTCGAGCCCCTCGACCACACCGCGCAAGAGGACATAGCTCTTCGAGTTCACGTTCGCATCGGCGAAACGCTTGATCGAATAGATCACATCGTCGACAACCAGCGCACGCCCCACTCCGTCGGGAAAGGCCGGATCGTCCACGAACCGCACCCCCGCCCGTAGAGTGAAGAGGAAAGTGACTCCATCGGACTGCTTCTCCGGCATCTTCGCGAGCAAGTTCGGCACCAGCCGATAGGGGCGATCGAGATAGTGGTACTCGAGGAGAGTGTCGTAGACGTTGGTCACGATCTCCGCTGATGCGGAATCGAACTGCTTCGCCGGGTCCAGCGATTTGTACTCGGTTCGCCGTGCAACCCGCAGAATCTTTCGACCGCCGTCCTCCGCCCCCGGGTTGGGCGGTCCCCCCGCGCCCGTGCACCCAAACGCCACCGCAAGAAATACTGGTAGCACGATCGAGGTTGCGAATCTCATCGAGGCCTCAAATCTCATCTGCCAAGTGGCAAGCAACCGTATGCCCCTCGCTCTCGCCGATCCGTCGCAGTGTCGGCAAATCGGTTCGGCAGACCTCGCTCGCATGCGGACAGCGAGGGTGAAACGCGCAACCCGCGGGCGGCGCGCTGGGGCTGGGGAGCTCCCCCTCGATTCGACGCGGCTCTTCCAGGCTTGCATCGCGCCGACCGGGTAAGGCCCGCAACAGCGCACGGGTGTAGGGATGCCGTGGCTCGGAGTAGAGCGCTTCCGCCCCGGCCACTTCGACCACGCGGCCGAGGTACATCACCATGACGCGGTCGGAGATGTACTTCACGACGGTGAGGTCGTGCGAGATGAAGATCATCGTCAGCCCGAGCCGCGATTGCAGCTCGGCGAGAAGATTGAGCACCTGCGCCTGTACCGAGACGTCGAGAGCGGACACCGGCTCATCCGCGACGACGAGGCCCGGCTCGAGAGCCAGGGCGCGTGCGATGCCGATGCGCTGGCGTTGCCCTCCGCTGAACTCATGCGGAAACCGGCGAGAATCGTCCGCACGCAGTCCAACCAGCTCGAGCAACTCCGTCAACCTGCGGTCGCGCTCGTCGGGATCCGTCCAACCGTGGATCTCGAGCGGTTCCGAGAGAATCCGGCCGACGGACATTCGTGGATTCAGCGAGGAGAACGGGTCTTGGAAGACCATCTGCAACTCGCGTCGCAACTCCATCAGATCGCTGCGCGCAAGGCCGGCGATCTCACGTCCGCGATATCGAATCGAACCCGCAGTGGGGGCGTAGAGCCGTACCAGCGTCCGCCCGAGCGTCGTCTTGCCGCAACCGGACTCGCCGACGATACCGAGGGTCTCGCCTTCGCGCAGCGAAAAACTGACGTCGCTCACCGCGTACACCGTCCCGACCTGCCGGCGCAGAATCCCGCCGTGGATAGGGAAATGCATACTGAGTCCGCGAACCTCGAGTAGATCGCTCATCGCGCGATCCGCCCCGCAACCAGGTGACATGCCGCTTGGTGCCGGTCGCCGCAGGTCTCGAGCCTGGGAGTCTCCCTGCGACACAGCTCCGCGGCGTGCGGGCAGCGGGGATGGAAGCGACATGCCTCCGGCATCTCGCGCAATCCCGGGACCGTCCCTTCGACCACCGCGAGAGGATGTTGTTTGTTGGCATCGAGCGATGGGATCGATGCCAGCAAGCCCTGCGTATAGGGATGTCGCGGCACCTCGAGGACGTTACCGACCGACCCGCACTCGGCAATCCTTCCCGCGTACATGATCGCAACTTCATCGGCGACTTCCGCCACGACACCCAGGTCGTGGGTAATCAGCAAGACCGATGTACCGAGCCGCCGCTGCAGGTCGTGGATGAGCTCGAGAATCTCCGCCTGGATGGTGACGTCGAGCGCAGTCGTCGGCTCGTCCGCAATTAGCAACTTGGGCTCACAGGCCAGCGCCATCGCGATCATCGCTCGCTGCAACATCCCCCCCGAGAACTGAAACGGGTACTCGCCGGCGCGTCTTTCCGGATCGGGTATACCGACCCTGCGCAACATCTCGATCGCCGCCTCGCGCGCTTGCGGTCTGGTGTATCCGCGGTGAATCCGGAAGACCTCCATGATTTGCGCGCCGACCGTAAACACCGGATTCATCGCGGTCATCGGCTCCTGAAAGATCATCGAGATTCGGTCGCCCCGCAGCGCCTGCATTTCGCCCGCCGACAACCCGCGCAGGTCTCTCCCTTCGAATAGAATCTCCCCCTC
>JANQHZ010000518.1 GCA_028282445.1 Candidatus Binatia bacterium
ACACCAGGGTCGCCTCGAGCCAGACGAGAGCGGTCAACAACACGGATCGTCTCCGCTCATGACATGGTTCGCGAGATCGGCGTACGAAGCGCGTTTAGAACAGCTCGTTGAGGCGTCGCGACGTCGGGATCCTCGTTTCGTAGCATGCCTTGCAGGTTTCCGAGAAATCGCCCGCACGGTTCGCTCGGCGAAAACCTCGGTACTCAGCGCTTTCCCAGATTCGAAAGAAGTCTTCGGACTGGGCGCTGCCGAAGGAAAGTGACGGCAAGTCGACATCCACGCCGCCGCTGTGCAGGGTGCGGTCGTACGCCAGATAGCAGCAGGGAAATACGTCGCCTGCGGCAGAAATATGGGGCGTCTGGGGATGGAGACACCGCCCCTCGTTTGTCGTCGGTAGCTCCATGCCGACAGCATAGTGGTCCGCCAGCTTCATCGCCTGCTTGAGCACCGCCCCGCCGTCACGCTCCAGGTTCGCAAGCAGGTTCTCCCGAGTGTCTTCGCGACTTGCCGGCTGCATCTCGAGCAAGCGAATCTCCGAGACTCCAACGTCGTGAGCCAGCTCAACCAGAAGCGGCAGCTCCCGATAGGTGCCGTAGCCAACCATGTAGTTGAATCGCACGACCGGCGCTCTGAGCCCGAGCTGGTCGCGAATCGCGCAGAGGCGACGCACGTTCGCGATCACCTTCTCGAAGTCGATGCCAAGGCGAATCGATTCGACGGTCGACGCACTCGCGCCATCCAGAGACACGACGACGCGATCGACGCCCGCTTCGATGAGACCACGAGAGATCGTTTCGTCGAGCAGAGTGGCGTTGGTCGTCACAGCGATCGTGATCTTCGGGTGAATCGAGCGGATCCGTTCGACAAACGAAAGGAGCTGCTTATTGAGGAGCGTTTCCCCGAAACCGCTCAAATGAACGTTGTCGATGTATGGCAAGATCGGGACGAAGCGTTCGAAGGTCTCCATGCTCATCAACGATCGGTCGGCATCGTGCACTTCGAGGTAGGGACACATGCGACAGGAGAGATTGCAGGGATTGCTGATTCCGATCTGAAGACTACTCGGCAGCTCGCTCAGGCCTGTCGCCCGTAAGCCTGCGGCGATCGCCCGCCGGCGACGGTTCGCATCGAGGCGGCGCCGACCTCGGTGCCACGCGGAACGCGCCGCATTGCGCAGCACGACTCGCGCCGACTCTGCTCGCCATGCCGGCGAGCGGCGATGCAAGCGACGACCGGCGCGAAGCCGTGACTCGAGGCGGCCGACAACATCCTCGGGCCAGACGCGAAAAACCCTACCAGGCCAATTGTCTCCGGCCAGAATCAGCTTATGCGGCCGCTTCTTTACGACGCGATACGTCGGGAACTTATCTCTCAGCCGATAGGTAACGATATCGCCGACCGCGATTTCGTCCCAAGCAACCGGTCGAAGGCCGATCTCGTCGCCCTCCCGAAGGAACGGTTCCATCGAGCGTCCGTGCCACCGGACCGACGCGGGCGCACTGGACATGTCCAGCTTCAACTCCCACGCGACCGCTCTGGCTACGACCCTATCCAATGGCCCTCCACCGGACCGGAACTCTATCCGCCAGGCCCTCGGCTTCCAAGTCGCCGATGGGCCGCCTGTAAACCGGACATCTTTGACTGCTAATGGACCGGACTTGTTTAAGTGGCAGCCACAGTCGCCGATGGGGCGCCACGATGGCCGGCCTCGCCGTACCCAACCGCATCCGCTACTGAGAGCAACGATGGGTCGACGCCAGCCGAGAATCATGCTCGTAGCCCCTTCGTTTCATCCA
>JANQHZ010000545.1 GCA_028282445.1 Candidatus Binatia bacterium
CATCGAGAAAGTCGACGGCCCGTACTACGCGCTCAACATGATCCTGCGGAACATGCACGGCATCGTACCGAATACGGGTGACACCAAATTCCACTTCGCTCCAGTCGACTTCGTGACCGAAGCCTATTTTCAACTGTTCGAGGACGAAGACTCGATCGGCAAGACCTTCCATGTCGTCGACCCCACCCCGGTGAGCTTCCTCGAGTTTCTCGATCTCGCCTGCCGGGCGCTCGATCGGCGGGGCCCCGTTCTCAAGCTGCCGAAGTCGATGATGCGGCCGATCGGGCGACTGCCTATGTTCGAACGGATCACCGGAGTGCCGCGCGAAGCGTTCGAGACTTCCTTCTTCCCCGTCGAGTACGACACCTCGAACGCTTCACCAGTGCTGGAGAAGCACGGGGTGAAGTGCCCGCCGGTCGCCGACTACATCGACGTCATGGTGGATTATTTCGTAAATCACGCAGACGATCCACGTATCCGGAAAGGCGACTGGCGCGGCGTAACCACTTGATCCCCTTCCGATCGCTCGCCAGCCGGGCCGATGCGGCGGACAATAAAACAGGGTTCGCGCATAGGGCCGCTTGTGTATTGGGGTTGGTCATCTACTCTTTCGGTGGGCCATGAGGCCGCGCAATCGATGATGCACAAGTACAGGAAAGGAAACTCGCGTTGCGCTTGAGGCCGGGGCGTCCCTACCCCTTGGGGGCCACCTGGGACGGCATGGGTACGAATTTCGCGTTGTTCTCCGAACACGCGACCGCGGTCGAGCTGTGTTTGTTCGACAGCCCGGATGCGACCCGAGAATCCGCCCGCATTCCGATACGCGAGCAGACCGACCTGGTCTGGCACGTCTACGCCGACGACGTCAGGCCGGGCCAGCTCTACGGATACCGCGTGCACGGCCCCTACGAGCCGCACCACGGCCACCGCTTCAATCCCAACAAGATCCTGCTCGACCCATACGCCAAGGCAATCGGCCGGGGGATTCGCTGGGACGACACCATGTACGGTTACCGGCTAGGGGGCGCCGAAGGCGATCGCGCCATGGACGCACGTGACAACGCCGCCTCGGCACCGCTGGCCACCGTGATCGATCCTTCGTTCACCTGGGGTGACGACGAGCGTCCAGCGACGCCGTGGCGCGACACCGTGATCTACGAGATGCACGTACGCGGATTCAGCGTGAAGCATCCCGAGATCGCCGCCGACGCCCGCGGCACCTATGCAGGACTGGCCTCGCAGGCGTCGATCGATCACCTTCGCAGCCTGGGAGTGACCGCGGTCGAGCTCATGCCGGTACACCACCACGCTTACGAACCGGATCTGGTCGAGCGCGGACTGACCAACTACTGGGGCTACAACACACTGGCCTTTTTCGCCCCCGGAACACGCTACGGATCGACATCCCCGGCGATCGACGTCGTGCGCGAGTTCAAGTCGATGGTGCGACGTCTCCACTCCGCCGGGATCGAGGTCATCCTCGACGTCGTCTACAACCACACCGCCGAAGGCACCCATCTCGGACCGACCCTGTCCTGGCGCGGAATCGACAACGCGACGTACTACCGGCTCGCCGACGACCGCCGCCACTACGTCGACTTCACCGGCTGTGGCAACACTCTGAACATGACCAGCTCGCGTGTGATTCAATTGGTCATGGACAGCCTCCGCTACTGGGTCACCGAGATGCACGTCGACGGCTTCCGCTTCGATTTGGCCAGCACGCTCGCGCGCGAGCTATACGAGGTCGACAAGCTGAGCGCGTTCTTCGACGTCATCCACCAAGACCCGATTCTCTCGCAAGTGAAGCTGATCGCCGAGCCGTGGGACCTCGGACCGGGCGGATACCAGGTCGGCAACTTCCCGGTCCTATGGACGGAGTGGAACGGCCGCTACCGCGACGCCATGCGGAGGTTCTGGCGCGGCGACCACGGCGAGATCGCGGAGTTCGCCACGCGGCTCACCGGCAGCAGCGACCTCTACGAACGCAGCGGGCGCAAACCCTACGCAAGCATCAACTTCATCACCTGCCACGACGGCTTCACCCTCGAAGACCTGGTCAGCTACGAGCGCAAGCACAACGAGCTCAACGGCGAGGGCAACCGCGACGGCTCCGACGACAACTACAGCGTGAATTTCGGAGTCGAGGGACCGACGGTGGACCCCGAAATCCAAAAACGACGAGACCGGGTCAAGCGCAATTTCATCGCAACCTTGGCACTGTCGCAGGGCGTGCCGATGTTGTGCGGAGGCGACGAATTCGGCCGCACTCAGCAAGGCAACAACAACGCCTACTGCCAGGACAACGAGATCAGCTGGCTCAACTGGGACATCGACGAGCGCGGGCGCGACTTGCTCGATTTTTGCCGAGAGGTCCTGCGACTGCGCAGGGAGAATTCCGTCTTCCGCCGGCAACACTTCTTCAGCGGCGAGAGCAGCACCGCGACCAACACCAAGGACGTGACGTGGATGCACGCCGACGGCTCCGAGATGACGGCGGAAGACTGGGCCGATCACAACCC
>JANQHZ010000859.1 GCA_028282445.1 Candidatus Binatia bacterium
CATCAGCACCATCGCCAAACCGTAGCCGGCCCCCTGTAATGCCGGCGGCAACTCACGGTAGCGTCGCCGGAGATCGAGTGGAGCTTCGGAGAGGTGCAACAGGAGGCTAATCGCCACCAGCACCGCCGCGACGTAAACCGCCGAGTACGAGTTCCACCCCGGCGCGACCAACCGGGCGAAAATCGCCATCGCATCGGCAAAGGTCGAGGCTCGGAAAAAGACCCAGCCGACACACACCATGTGAAAGGTGAGAACGCGTTTGAGCCATACCCATCGATCCGAGTGATCTCGGCGGCCGCGAGTCCAAAAACGGTGTAGTGCCAACCAAACTCCGTGAAACGCCCCCCAGATGACGAAGTTCCACGAAGCGCCGTGCCACAATCCGCCGAGCAACATCGTCATCGCCAGGTTCAGGTAGGTGCGAACCGCCGTCCCCCGATTGCCACCGAGGGACACGTAGAGGTAGTCGCGCAGCCAGGTCGACAAAGATATGTGCCAGCGCTGCCAGAACTCGCGGGGATTGGTCGAAAGGTAGGGGCGGTTGAAGTTCTCCGGAATCTGGAATCCGAACAAAGCGGCCAGCCCGATCGCGATATCGCTGTATCCGGAGAAATCAAAATAGATCTGGTAGGTATAGGCATAGATTGCGAGCAGGACGTTGACCGTCCCGAAGGAACCGGGGAACTCGAACACCTGATCGACATACTCACCCAAGGTATCGGCCAATACGACCTTCTTGAGCAGCCCCGCGAAAATTCGAACCAACGCAGCTTCCGTATCCGAAACACCAACCGGTCGCTCTTGCTCGAGTTGGGGTAGAAACTGCTTCGACCGCACGATCGGACCCGCAACCAATTGCGGGAAGAACGAGACGAACAAAGCGAAGTCGAGCAGGCTCCGCGTCGGTGCCTGCTCGCCGCGGTAGACGTCGATCGAGTAGCTCAGCGTCTGGAACGTGTAGAATGAAATGCCGACCGGCAAGACGATGTGCCAAGGCGTCGGCACGGCATCTACCACGCCGACCCACCCGAGTGCGAGGAAGAACTGCTCCCGCAAGAAATCGCCGTACTTGAAGAATCCAAGGACGCCGAGGTTGACCAGCAAGCTGAGCCCCAGTAGGGACCGCCGTCGACCGGGCTCGGTCGTCGCCGCGATGCGTAAACCGAGCACATAGTCGACGATCGTCGACCCGGCCAGCAACAGAGCGAACGGCGGATTCCAAGAGCCGTAGAAAACGTAGCTCGCAAACAAAAGCACCCATTTGCGGGCGACAGCGCGGCTTTCGCCCAAGACCCCATGATAGAGGCCCAACACGACCGCGATGAATCCGACGAACTCAATGCTGTTGAATACCATCCGCCTACGCTCTCACGACCGGTGCAACGGGCGCGTTTCGCCCCGAAGACCAACCGTCCGCGGCGATGACCGTCCCCCCTTCTGCCGACCGAGTTCCCCGCCAACGGTTAGTCGCCAAACAAGCCTGGCGCAACTGCCCACGCGAACCCACCCGCGAAACGGCTCGGCAGCTGCGCAACAGCCGCAGCCGGACGCTGCTGCGGATTCACGGACGGACGGCGGCCGATCGCACGAACGCCCGCAGCACCGAGTGGGACGCGCCGGAGCCGATCCTCAGGCGGCCGGCGATCCCGTGCCATCGTAACGGCCTCGGCTGGAATCCTTGCTTTCCTCAACGACATGGGAAAATACAGACGGCTCCCATGCATGACGAACTCCTCCTCTCGGTCATCGTACCGGTCTTCAACGAACGCCATACTCTCGCGAAGCTGCTCGACCGCGTCCGCGAGGTCCCCATCCCGAAAGAGATCATTCTAGTCGACGACGCCTCGACCGACGGCACCCGCGAGGCCATCGCCGAGATTCAGAGATCCTGGCCGGCCGACTCGTCCAACGAGCTGCGAGTCCTGCTACAACCACAGAACGCCGGCAAGGGCGCCGCCGTGCGGCGCGGGATCGAACAGGTCAAGGGTGATATCACCCTGATCCAAGACGCCGACCTGGAGTACAATCCGGCCGAGTATCCGCAACTCCTGGCACCGATTCTCAACGGCGACGCCGACGTCGTGTACGGTTCCCGTTTCCTTGGCGGTCCGCGGCGCGTGCTCTTCTTCCGGCATACCATGGGCAACCGACTGTTGACCTTCCTCTCGAACCTCTGCACCGATCTCAACCTGACCGACATGGAAACCTGCTACAAGGTTTTCCGAACGGAGGTGCTCAAGCGGATCAACTTGAAATCGAACCGCTTCGGGATGGAACCCGAGATCACCGCGAAGATCGCTCAGATGGGTTGCCGCGTTTACGAGATCCCGATTTCCTACCACGGCCGCGAGTATTGGGAAGGCAAGAAAATCGGCTGGAAAGACGGGATCTCCGCGATCTGGACGATTTTGAAGTACTCCTTCATGGACGATGACGACAGCGCGGACGCCGGCTACGTGACGCTGAAGCGACTGCGCAACGCAAAGCGGTACAACGACTGGGTGTGGTCGCTGCTCGATCCCCACGTCGGCGATCGTGTCCTCGAGGTCGGCTGCGGAGTCGGAAACTTCACACACTACCTGCGCCAGCGCGACTATGTCCTCGCCACCGACAACAACGAGCAATACCTGGAGATGCTCAGGGGCGCCGTCGAACACCTCGACCACATCGAGGTCGAGAATATCGACTGGGAGAATGCAGATTTCGAAGCCCTGCGAGCACACCACTTCGACACCGTCCTCTGCCTGAACGTACTCGAGCATATCGACGACGACCGCGGAGCCCTCGCCGCCTTCGCCGCGATTCTTCCGCACGAAGGCCGCCTGGTCCTGCAGGTGCCGGCGATGCAATCGATCTACGGAGAAATCGATCGCGCGATCGGTCACTTCCGCCGCTACGAGTCGGCGCCCTTACGCCGACTTCTCGAAGAAGCGGGATTCGAGGTGGAGGACCTGCGTTACTTCAATGTGCCCGGAATCCTCGGATGGTACATCAACGCCGTGCTGCTCGGCCGATCCACGGTCCCAGGGCTCCAGGCGCGCCTGGTCAACTGGTTGGTGCCCATCTTGCGCCTCGAGCAGAAGCTGTCGCCTCCGGTCGGAATGGCGCTGATCGCGGTCGGTCGCAAGAAGGATTCGATTTCGACGACCGATTCGACGTTCGTGCTGCCCGACCGCTCCATTCCCCACTAACC
>JANQHZ010000686.1 GCA_028282445.1 Candidatus Binatia bacterium
ACGCTGGCAAATTGCCTGGATTCATTACTATGCCGGCGACTTTCACGCGGCCGAACGCGAGCTCGCCAAGCTGGCGCCGGGCCGGCGAGCGAAAACCGCTGACGACGTTGCCTACTGGCGAGCGCGCTCGCTGCAAGGCGCCGGCCGCGGACCCGAAGCTCGCGCCATCTTCGAGCGCATCCTCGAACGCAAGCCGGACTCGTACTACGCGCTGAGAGCGGGCGAGCGCCTGGGCGATCGCGCACCGGTTGCAACCTCCCATATCCGGCCGCAGCGCGCGCCCTTCCCCGCTGTGCCGGCATCGCTGGTCGGCGACTTCCACTTGCTGCGGGCGGGCGAGCTCCACGCCGCCGGACTGATGAGTTATGCGCGCAAGGAAGTCCGCGAGTTCTCGCGCAGTGGCGCCAAACCCGGTCGCGATTTCGCCATCGACCTCAATCGAGCGGTCGACGGCCACAGACGCGCCATCCGGCTCGCCGGGCGCGGAGGCCGCCGCTACACCGAGGTGCTGTACCCGCTGGCGTTCTGGGACCTCGTCGAGCAAAGCGCCAAACGCTACGAGATCGACCCGTTCCTGGCGCTGTCGCTCATGCGCCAGGAGAGTTTGTTCGACCCCGAAGCCCTGTCGCCCGCCAACGCACGAGGCCTCATGCAGCTCCTGCCGTCCACTGCGGAAGAGGTAGCGGCGCGAATCGGGCGCGGCGGCCGCATCGACCTCTACGACCCGGCGACCAACATCGAGCTCGGCACAGCCCATCTGCGCGAGCTCGCCGACCGCTACGCCGGCGATCACGTCCGCATGCTCGCCGCCTACAATGCAGGCGCCAGCGCCGTCGCCAAATGGGATGGTCGCTTCGGCACACGCGCCACCGACGAGTACGTGGAGTCGATCACCTACAGCGAGACGAGAAATTACGTGAAGAAGGTGCTGGGGAACTACCGGAAGTACCAAAGGCTCTACGGCGCACCGAGCGCCGGCGCGAGCGTCCCTCCTGCCGCCTCTCAGGCGAACGGCTCGTAGGGGATCATCCGCCCCGAACGGATGTTCGGGGTCGGGGCGAACGCCTCTTCCGTTCGACCGGCTCTCTACTACGCTTGTCGCGCAACCAGGGTCGTTCCGTTGCTTGGCACCGTACCTGCTTAGTTCACTGGCGGGTCATTGCCGGGCACAAAGGAGGATCGACATGCGGTTTCTAAGAATGACAACCATCGCGGTAGCGGTGTTCGCCGGCGGGGTGCTGGGTTCCTCGGTCGCCGAAGCCGGCCATCCGGACCGGCTGAGCTGTGTGCCGGTCTCGACCTGCGCAGATCTCGCCACCACACCCGACGCCGAGCGTTGCCCGCCCGGCAACGCATGCGTCTGCGTGCCGAGCTGTCCGGTATGCGACGACTGTGCGGCCCAGGTCTGCGTACCAGTGGAGATCGCCTGTCACAGCGCCTGCGACTGCCCGGACGGTATGGGCTGCGAACGGGGCTATTGTAGCGCCGACGCCGAACCGACCTATTGCTGCGACGACGAACGCTGCCCCGCCGGCGAAAAGTGTCAGGCTCCGGACGGCAGCATCGATGTATGCCAACGCGAATGCCGCACTGCATGCGACTGCGAGCCCGGCCTCGGCTGCTTCAACGGCCAGTGCATCGCCGGCGTCGCGCCGGTCTACTGCTGCGAGGGCGACGTTTGTCCGGCCGGGCAACAGTGTCAGCATCCGAACGGGCGCATGGATCGTTGCGAGCCGGAATGCATCGACCATGCATGGCTCTGTCGAGAAGACGGCAGCAGCGCCAACCGTTGCGGCGACGGACGGGTCTGCTCATGCACCGCGAGCTGTCCGAACTGCGAGGACTGCGGGCCCAACGTGTGCATCCCGCCCGGAAACCCGACGCCCTACCGCTGCAACGACGACGGGACTTGCGCCAGCCCACACGACAAGTGCATCAGCGTCTCGAGCTGCCCCGAGTGCGACGACGTGGCACTCAACGTCTGCGTCCCGCGCTGTGAGGACGAGGATCCGATGTGCCGCAAGCGCTTGACCACCTCTCAGCGTCGCATTCGTCGGGTGATCGAGAAGACGCGACCGTGCCGTGCCGACAACGAGTGCGTCGCGATCGATCCCGCCACCGAGTGTCAGGGCGCCTGCCCCGCGTTCGTAAACCGACGCTACGCCGTACGCGTCCAGAACTTCATCGACCACGTCGACGAACGCTACTGCGAGGGGTACCGCGAAGACGGCTGCCCCTACAGCACGCCGTCCTGTCAGCAGAGCGTGGGCGCCTGCGTACGAGGCCGGTGCACCGCAGTGCCCGCGCCGCGACCCAACCCGGAGATTCGGCAGGTCGACCCCAGGCCGGTCGCGCCGACCGACCGCTGAGCCCTGTCGCGCGCGAGAGCGACAGCCCATGGACGAAGAGAGCCTCGCGGCGTTTCGCCGCGGGGCTCTCTTGCATGGCGAGCGACAGCAGGCCCCAGCGCAAAACCGGTCATTCCCAGCCGATCACCTCGTAGCCTTTCTTGGTGAGGCAGCGATTGACAAAGTTCGCGAAGGTGCGATCGGGCTCGCGATTGCGCATCCCGTCGATCACTCCCGACAACAAACCGGCGGCCGCGCCACCCGCCGCGCCCGACGCCGCCCCGCGTCCGGCATCGCCAAAGACCGCCCCGCCGGCGGCGCCGGCGGCCGCACCGACCCCAGCCGACACAGCGGCCCGGCTCGCTGCGTCGGTCGCCACCTCGCCGCTGCGACTGGAGCCCGACGTGAACTCCTCACCGAGCCGCATACACTCGTCGATATCGGCGGCGACACCGTTCGGTCCGACCTGCTGTGCGCGTTCGTTCGGATAGACCACCGGGCGGCGCGTCCCGCATCCCGCGATCACAGCAACCGCAAACGCGGCCAGTGCAAGAATCATGATACCTTTTCGCATCGTTCGAACCTCCTGACTGTCACCTGCCGCCGCCCAGCAAACCCTCCAACCCTTTGCGGATCAGTTGCTCGGCCGCGTCCTCGGGCTTCTCTTCTTCACCCCCGTCTCCGACCGGCGCATCGGCGGCCGCGGACTTTCCGTCGGCCGACTTCTTGCTCTTATTCCCCTTGCTGCCAAATAGCGCATCGAGCCCCTTGTCGATCCCTTCCGAGACCAGAGCGCTGGAGAGCTTCTTGGAAACGTACTCGGTGTCCGGTCGCACACCGACGTCGGGCAGCTCTCCAGAAATCACTAGAGGCAACTCGAAGCGCCCGTTCGAATCGAGCAGATACTTCGCTTCGCGCACGTTGCCGAGCAGGTCTTGGCTGAGATCGGCCGACGCAATCAGTGTGCTCGCGATCGCGACGCTGCGATCGAAGCCGATCTTGCCGGCTCCCTTCATGCGATAGTCCTTCGCCGCCAGCGCGAGATCTTCGAGGTTCATCTTGCCGTCGGAGATCTTCATTGCCCCGCCCAACTTCTCGAAGACGGTATCGGACTGGGAGAATAAGTCCGGGTACTTCCGGCGCGTCTTCTGCGGAATCAAGCTGCTCAGTCCAGGCACCCCGGTGATCGAGCTCAGCGCCTGTTCGGCCAGGTTGACTCCCTTGAGGATGCCGTCGTCGACATTGAGCGATCCGTTGCCGGTCAGCGTCTCCAGGATCTGCTGGGTTTCGACACCGGCGCCGTCCAACACCAGGTCGCCATTGACCCGACCGGTCATGTTGAAGGTCGACCCCAGCCCCAGGTAGTCCACGATGGCGGCGACGTCCAAATTGTTGAGTCGGCCGCGGAAATCAAAGGCCGGATTGTCGGCGGCGGCCATGTCGTACGAACCGCCGCCGGTCACCAGCCCCTGGAAAGTCTTCACCGAGAGCTTCTTGAGGTTGACTTTCTGGTTGGCCAACCCGACCTCCGCGTTCAGGTTCGAATACTCGACGTCGCGCAGCGAGCCTCTCGACGAGCGCACGGACGCACGCGCCTGCGGCCCACTGGATGCCGACTGCACCGTCGCTTTGACCTCGAGGTCCTCGAGCGACTCATCGTTCGCGACCCCTTCGCCCGCGGCTCCGAGCGCGGCGAGGCGAAGCTTGGGCGCCTTCAGGGCGACCTCGGCGGCCATGTTCTTCACGCTGGTTACGGTGGCGGAGATGTCGACCGGCTCGCCGCCGATCTCGAGCCGGGTCGGTGGAACTTCGACGCGGTCGCCGAGAAGCTTCACCGTCGTCGTGAGGCCCGACACCTCGATGCCGCCGCCGGGCTGAACCGCACGCACGCCCTGCAATCCCAGCGTACCGTTCAGCACCGGCAGGCCGGATGCCATCGCGCCCTTGGCGGCGACGTCGATGTCGAGTGTGCCATCGACATCGAGCCCTTCGGCGGCTGCAAAGAACCTCCCCCAACCGTCGAGCGGCACCGCCGCACCCTTGATGTTGAAGTCGATCGGGGTGGATTTTCCCGTACCGACCGAGCCCGCTCCGGTGAGGGTCGCTTCGGCGAGCCGGAGCACCAAGTTGCCGACGTCGATCCGATCACCGGCCTGAGCGACGTCCGCCTCGACGGCAAAGCGGGTCCCCTTGGGCTTGTTGAACACACTCCCGTAGCGCAGGGAGGCGTCACTCGCGTCGAACCCGACCCTTACCGATGGCGCGTCGGCCCGACCCGCGACTTCGACATCGACCACCATCGGGTCGGGAGAGGACAGCTCCGGCGGCACCGACTTTCCGACCACCGGGAGTTGCTTGAGGCGGTCGACGACGATCGGACCAACGGCGACCTCGAGGTCGAGAGGCGCGCGAGCAGCCGCCTCGGGAGATCCGACCGGACCGACGGAACCGGACACCTTAACGTTCTGCTCGGGGAATCCCAGCACCGCCATCGCCAGATCGATCGCGATCGGATCGTCGAAGCCGAGATCGGAAGCAGAGAAGTCGAGTTGCTCGATCAAGAGCTCCGAGGCCGGGGATGCGGTTCGGTCGACAAAGCTCACTCGGCCGCCGCGAATGTCGAGGAGCGAAACGAGAAGGGGCAACGCATCCGCGCCGCTCTTCTCCGCGCCGCCGGCTGCGGGCGCGGTCTCACCGCCCGGCTTTGCCTCACCCCCCTTGCCGATCGAGTCGAAGTTGAATCCCGCTTTGGTCCGGATGACATTGACGCGCGGGGCGTCGAGTACCACCCGGTCGACCTCGTAGCTCCCGGTCAGCGCCGGAAGAATCTTGACGACGACGTCAGCACGACCGACCTGCAGGAACGGCTGCTTGGAATAATCGGCATCGTCGCCGATCGAGAGCCCCCCGACCCGCGCGCCAAGCCCGCCGCGGAACGAAACTCCGACCTCTTCGAAGGTCACGGGTCGGCCCACGACCGTCGAGATCCGGTCGGCGAGCCACTCCCGGTTGTTCTCGAGATACGTGTTGAAGTTCGATATCGCGAACGCTCCGAGCCCGAACAACACGAGCACGAACACCAGAGCGACTACCAGTTTACGCATGAGCTCACCTCACCGGTCTGTTGAGAAGTCATTCAGAATACGCGGTCCGGTGGCACGACGACAACGCTCCGATCGATGTGCCCGGGCGATCGGAAGATCACCCGGGCGGAGTCGTCTCAGTGCGTGACCTTCGGCGGCAAGCCTTTGGCCTGGTCGATCCAGTCGGTGACATTGTCCAGGTTGGGAACTCTCCGGGTGAGCTTCTTCTCTTCGTTCACTTCCTGCATCTTCGCGGTGAGGTTCTCGGCATTGCGGGTCGCCAGCTCCTTGACCGTGTCGACCCCCGAGCATTCGAGCAGCTCGGCATACTCGCCGGCGACCCCGTTGATGCGGAACAGATCGACCATGTTGACCCATTTGAGAATCTGCTTTTCGCTAATTCCCGTTTTCTCGGCGAGCTCGGTGCGGCCCTTCTTGGCGCAGCCGGCGTCCAGCAAGCCATCGGTATTGGTGATACCTGCCACTGCGAGCTTCTCGGCAAAGGCGGGGCCGATTCCTTCCACCTCTTCGATCTTCTTGTTTGCCATCTTCGAGTTTCCTCCCTCTCGGTGTTCCGAAAATCGCCACCGTGCGCGCGAACGCTCCGGGGGCGCTTCATTGAAAACGATGAACGTACGACAACGCTGAGCGAGATCAGCGACTGTTCATGCGATCTACAGGACGAACGTCGTTCCGTGCTATTGGTTTTCGCAATCCCCGTTCCAACAGTCGCATTCAGGGCTAATTCGGCGATGGGTCTCCAATGAGCAAAATGAATAATTGCAAGGCTGCAACACCATCGCAGATCCGCGAATCGGCTCCCGGATCTGCGTCTCTCGTCATCTTGGCCAGAGCCGATCGCGATCGCGTCTGTCCGCAGTCTCAGTCAAACACAAATCCGTCGCCACACCAGCCCTCGAGGCGGGCGGTGACCGCCCTGCGCCGCTTCGCTCGATCGGGAGAGAACGCGTGGGCCTGATCGTGGACTACCTGTTCATCGCCGCCGGAGGCGCAGCCGGCTCGCTGGTAAGGTTCGGCCTGTCACAGCTGCTGCCGAGCGCGCCGATGAGCGTTCCCTGGGCGACGCTCGGGGTGAACCTGATCGGCTCGCTCGCGCTCGGGTACTTCTCTCGCGCCGGCTTGCTCGGACATCGCCAACTGCTGTTTCTCGTCGTCGGCTTTCTCGGATCCCTGACGACCTTCTCGACCCTCGCCTTCGAGATCGCCGATCGCGCGAGCCAGGGATCAAGCGGTCTCGCCGCCGGGTACTGTGCCGCGACCCTCGTTTTCGGAACGGTAGCGGCGTGGATCGGCTCTGAAATCGCGCTCAAACAAAATCCGCGAGGTCAGCGATGACTGTGCTGGCCGTCGCGGCCGGTGGAGCGCTCGGAGCGTGCCTGCGGGCGGCGATCATGGCGTCGATCGCGGCCACCGTCGGTCGCTATTTCAGCCACGGGTTGGCAGTCGTGAATACCCTGGGATCGTTCATGCTCGGGGC